>QHPA01000116.1 GCA_003218935.1 Verrucomicrobiota bacterium | reverse complement strand
GGCGCGCTTCGTCACCGATGACGCGCTGAAAATTCCGCACCATGACCGGATACGGATGCGCGCCATAGACCGTGCCGAGAATGTAATGGGTCGTGCGGACGTTGGTGACCCAGTCGCGCATCGCCTCGTTGATGGCCTCCTTCAACGTCTGTTGACCGGCCTTCACGGGCACGACATCCGCCCCGAGCATTTTCATGCGATAGAAATTGAGCGCCTGCCGTTCGCAATCGACCGCGCCCATGTAAATCACGCACTTGAAGCCGAACATCGCCGCGACCGTCGCCGTGGCCACGCCGTGCTGGCCCGCGCCGGTCTCGGCGATGATCCGACTCTTGTCCATGCGCCTGGCCAAAAGGATTTGTCCGATGCAGTTGTTGATCTTGTGCGCGCCGGTGTGGAGCAGGTCCTCGCGTTTGAGATAAATCTTCGCCCCGCCCAGTTCGCGCGTTATCCGCTCGGCGAAATAAAGCGGCGTGGGCCGACCGCAAAATTCCTTCAAGTAATACTCGAACTCGCGCTGAAATGCCGGGTCCTTCTGCGCGCGCGCATATTCGTCCTCCAACTCCTGCAACGGGTGTATCAACGTCTCCGGCACGTAACGCCCGCCGTAGGGACCGAAGTGGCCTTGCGCGTCTGGCAACCTTTCGCTCACGAGACTGCTCATGGTGGTCAACTGTAACAGCCGAACGCGGGCGCGTCGAGAAGGTAGCGCACGCATCCTGCGTGCAGGTCCCGCGGCATCCCTGCCGCGAGACGCAGAGAATTCTTGGCCAGATCAAGGCACAGCGTACTCACAGGCAAGGATGCTTGCGCTACGCCATGGCGCGAACTGCCGCGATGAAGTCGCGCATTTTGGCGTGGTCTTTTTTCCCCGGCGACGACTCCACGCCACTCGAAACATCCACGGCATAGGGGCGAACTTTGCGCACTGCGTCAGCCACATTTTCCGGAGTCAGACCGCCGGCCAGAATGATCGGAGGGCCGAGTTTCTTTGCTTCAACAGCCAGGTCCCAATTAAACGTCACGCCGCTGCCGCCCGGTTTGTCCGGCACGAAACTGTCCAGCAGCCAGGCGCCGGTTTTATAGGCTGGCAGCGATTTCAGCGATTCGCTGTTCCGGATGCGAAACGCTTTATAGACTTTTAGTGGGGAAAATTTTCGGCAGAACGCCGGCGTTTCGTCGCCGTGAAACTGCAAGGTGTCGAGACCGCATAATGAAATCGTTTCCAAAACAGCCTTTTCACCCGGGTCCACAAACACGCCGACCTTTGCCACAAAAGGCGGCAATCGCCGGGTGATTTCGGCCGCCACTTTCTCAGACATATTGCGCGGGCTTGGCTCGTAAAACATGAAGCCGAGCGCGTCCGCGCCAGCAGCCACTGCAGCGAGCGCATCTTCCACCTTCGTGATGCCGCAGATTTTGACCCGGACACTCATTTCAACACCCCAAAAGCTCTTTGGCCTTGGCCTGAATGTTACCCGACTTCATCAGCGATTCGCCCGCGAGGATTGCCTTCGCGCCGCAGCGAGCCAGCCGCTCGACATCGGCGCGTTTGCGAATCCCGCTTTCGGCCACCAGAATTCTCGACTGTAGAGCGTCTCCGCCGGACGCCGACACTTTTTTTGCCAATCTCTCCGTCGTTCCCAGATCAACGTTGAATGTTTTCAAGTCGCGGTTGTTGATGCCGATGAGCCGCGCGTCGATCGCCAGGGCGCGCTCGAGCTCCGTTTCGTCGTGCACTTCGACCAGCGCGGACAGGCCCGCGTCGGTCGCCAGCGAATGGAAATGGTTCAACTGCGCATCGGTCACAATCGCGACAATCAGCAGAATGGCGTCCGCGCCCCATTCGACGGCTTCGAGGATCTGTCGCTCGTCGATGATAAAATCCTTGCGCAGCAGCGGCCGCTTGACCGCAGCCCGAATCTGCTTGAGGTGCTGCAGCGAGCCCTGGAAAAACTTCTCGTCAGTCAGCACGGAGAGACAACTCGCGCCGGCCGCCTCGTATTCCTTCGCCAGGCGCACCGGGTCAAAGTCCGGGCAAATCACGCCCGCGGACGGCGACGCTTTCTTCACCTCGGCGATCAGCGCAATGTCTCCTCGCTGCGGGTGACGCAACGCCGCAAGAAAATCGCGCCTTTCGTCGCGTTCGAGCAAGGCGTCGCGCACGTCGCCGGCTGCAATGATCCGAGCGGGCAGTCGCGCGACCTCGCTCTTTTTCTGCTCAACGATGGTTTCAAGAATGTTCACAAGGCCAATGACGAATGACGAATGAGAAAGGAATGACGAAGCGAATGTACGTCGCCTGGCCTCGTCATTCCTTTGTCATTCGTCATTTGGATTTGATCATTCCTCCAGGTCCTTCACACCCTGCATCCGTTTCGTCGGGCAACCGGCGCGCAGCCAGCCGTTCACGAACTCGTCGAGGTCGCCGTCCATCACCGCTTGCACGTTGCTGGTCTGGACGCCGGTGCGCAGGTCCTTCACCATACGATACGGTTGGAAGACGTAACTGCGAATCTGGTTGCCCCAGGAGACGCTCCCTTTTTCCCCGTAGAACCGCTCCAGCTCCGCGCGCTTCTGGTCTTCGCGCAGGGCGTAAAGTTTTGAGAGCAGCAGCCTCATCGCTGCCGCTTTGTTTTGCATCTGCGAACGCTGCGCTTGCGACGCCGCCACGACGCCCGTCGGCAAATGCGTAATTCTCACTGCGGTTTCGACTTTGTTGACATTCTGCCCGCCCTTGCCGCCGGCGCGATAAGTGTCAATCTGCAGTTCGCCCGGCGGAATGACGAGTTCGCCTTCCTCTTCGATTTCAGCAATCACATCCACGCTGGCAAAACTTGTGTGCCGGCGTTTGTTCGCGTCGAACGGAGAAATGCGGACCAGCCGATGCACGCCCCGTTCGGCCTTGCAGAAGCCGTAGGCATTTTCGCCTTTGATCAGCATCGTCACGCTCTTGATGCCGGCGACTTCACCGGCGAGCGCGTCGGTGACTTCAATCTCCCAGCCGCGACGCTCGCTCCAGCGTTGATACATCCGCAACAGCATGTTCGCCCAATCGCACGACTCGGTGCCGCCGGCGCCGGCGTTGATGCTGAGGATGCAATTGTTTTTGTCGTGCGGACTGCCGAGGAGCACGCCCAGTTCAAGCGCACCGAGTTCCTTGCTGAACTTGGCGAAGTCACGGTCAAGTTCCCGCTGGTGTTTGATTTGTTCAGCCTCCGGCTCGGCTTCGGCCAGCTCGACCATGACGCGGAAGTCTTCGAGTTGCTTTTCAGCGGCGAGGAGCGGCTCAATTCTTCTGCGGAGGGAACCGGCTTCGTCAATCAGCTTTTGCGCCTGCTCGCGGTTGTTCCAGAAAGTGTCCTTCGCCATCTCGGCGTCGAGTTCGCCGAGGCGCTTCTGCACTCGAGGCACGTCAAAGAAACCTCCGCAGGTGAGCGAGTTTCTCGCCGGCTGTCGCTAACTGCGCTTTGAGGGCATCAAACATATCCCGTATCCAATACTGTTGAATGGCCCGGAACGCAAAGAGATTTTGGGTAGTGGCCTGATTGGGTGGCGGCAAGTGCCGCGGGACTGTCGTGCGCCGCGGCAGCGGCGCACGCACCCTGGTTGCAAATCAGGAACACCACCGGACTTTGCGCGACGTAATGGCGAACCTCCACCGGCCGAATCAAATCACGGCCCGAGTGGAACCGCGCCCTCCCAAATGAATGACGCGCGCGAGGGCGGACACCGCTATGCACCCCCACCCAAACCAATCGCCGTGGCGATGGTAAAACGTCGGTTCGCGTTTCTCTGCCGCTGGTCGGAGCGGAATCTTCGCCGTCATGAAGCCCGGCGCGTACACGGCTTTCCCTTCGCCGCCCAAAATCTCTCGAATCGCACCACGCGAATCGATCCAGCAGGTCAATCCGTTGTTCGTGCAACGAACGAGCGGCAGGCCGTTTTCCACCGCGCGGAACACGGCGTTGGCCGCCTGCTGCCATTGCGCGGCGCTTTCGCCAAACCAGCCGTCGTTGGTGAGGTTCAATAGAAAATCAATGTCGTCGCCCGCGCTTTGGCGCGCCAGACCGGGAATGACATCTTCGAAACAGATCAGCACGGAAAGCTTCGCCGCGGTTGTTGCGTCACGCTTGGACCGATCCGCGCCTGTAGCGGCGGTCTGTGACCGCCGTCCCGGCACGTCGCCATCACGCGCGCGGCGATCATAGACCGCCGGTACAGCATCAAGTTCAAACGGCACAGGCCCGTCACCCGGAGTGAAATCACCGGGGATAGGGATCAGTTTGCGCAGAAACGGCAGCCAGCGGGCGAACGGCAGGTATTCACCGAACACGACGAGGTGTTGTTTACGATAGGTCACGACGTATTTACCTTCCGGATTGAACAAAAACGCAGCGTTGAAATATTCGTGATCTTCGCGACCGGTCGCGTCCGCGCGGCGCTCTGCATCGTCAGCGCCGAGGATCATCCACACCTTGTTCGCCACGATGAGGTCGGTGATGGCGCGAAAGTTGTCTTCGGTAAAATTGGGCATCGACGATTCAGGCCAGATCAGCAGGTCGGGTTTCACCGCGATCGCGAGTTTGGACAACTCGATGATCTTGTTAAACCGATCCGCGTCCTTGGCGTGGCTCCAGATAACCTCCTGCCGAATGCTCGGTTGAACGAGCGCGACAGTCAACTGCCGATCCGTATCCACCGGTACCAACAGCCGGTTC
>QHPA01000115.1 GCA_003218935.1 Verrucomicrobiota bacterium | reverse complement strand
AGGACCGGAAGACCTTGCGTGAAGACCTGGCGAAGGTCGCTTTCCAGTTGAAGCCGGGCGAACTGAGTGATGTGCTCGAACTGAAGGAGGGTTGCTACCTCATGAAAGTTGAAGAGTTCCATCCCGCCCACCTCAAACCGCTCAATGAAGTCCGCGCCGAAATCGAAAAAGCTTTGGAATTGGAAGACCGCGGACGCCTGCGCAAAGAGTGGATTGAGCGGCTCAAAGCCAAGGCCTTCATCTATTCTTTCACGGCCATCTGACGCGCGGCGACGAATATTTCCTCGCCAACGCGGCGAGCCATTGCTCATTCCACGTCTGGTTCCAAAACACCTCATGACCGGCTGGATCGCAATCGCACTCGGCGACCTCACCGGGATCGGCCCCGAAGTGACGCTCAAAGCTTTGGCCCGGGACCTGGAAACGGACGAGGCCCGCTACCTTTTAATCGGCGACGACGGCCATGTGCGGCAATTGAACGAGCGGCTTCGACCCCCGCTTCCGCTGCAGCCGTTCCTCGGACACGATCAACCCGGCCGCGTTTTCGTTCACAGTCCATTGTCCGGGCCGTTGGCGGAAGTTTTGACGCCAGGCTCGCCGGTTGCCGCGCGCGCCGCGCTCGCCTGGCTCAGCGACGGCGCCCAACGCTGCCTCCGTCGCGAAATCGACGCGCTCGTCACCGCGCCGGTGAACAAGGAAGCCATCATCCGCGCCGGAGAGAAATCATTCGTTGGCCAGACCGAGTACCTCGCGCAACTCGCCGGCGCCGGTCGCACGGCCATGATGCTCCTTGGCGAGGATGATCGCGGCCGTTGGCTGCGCGTGGCGCTGGCGACCACACATGTGCCGATCAAACTCGTGGCCGATCAACTGTCGCAGTCGAAAATTGAACTGACCATCGAACTGGCCGCCCGGGCCTGTCGCCATCTCGGGCTGCCCCGCGCGCGCGTCGCTGTCTGCGGCTTGAATCCGCACGCCGGCGAAGGAGGCCAGCTCGGCACGGAGGAACAAACGATCATCATCCCCGCCGTGCGCGCCGCCCGGAATCGCGGCCTCGACGTCATCGGCCCTCTGGCGGCGGACACGTTGTTTTACCAGGCTTATCGCGGCGATTACGACGCCGTCGTCGCGATGTATCACGACCAGGGATTGGCCCCGTTGAAAATGATCGGCTTCGAGACCGGCGTGAACTGGACGCTCGGCCTGCCGTTCATCCGCACCTCGCCCGACCACGGCACTGCTTATGACATCGCCGGTCGGGACCAGGCCGATCCCTCCAGCATGCGCGCCGCCATTCGGCTGGCCAAACAACTGGCCCACGCCCGAACCTGATCAATTCCGGAGAGTACCCGCCGACGTGAGTCCCCATGAAGCAATTCCACACCAAAGGGCGTGAAAATTCCGGGAAACTGCGCGTGCTTCCCCCTCTCCTGGGGGAGAGGGCCGGGGTGAGGGCGAGCGTTTCCACCAATCCCATTTTCCCGGGCGCTACTCCTTCACCCATTTCCTCGCCGCCGATATGGTGTCGATCTCCGTCGGTGATTTGTCGGCGCGAACCCGCGCGATGCGCGGGAAACGCATCGCCAGCCCGCTCGTGTGCCGGTCGCTGCGGTGCACAGAGTCGAACGCGATTTCCAATACGGTGTCCGGCTCGACTTCATGATACCGGCCGCGCTGGCGGATCGTTTTGCTGAGGAAATGCCGCGTCAGTCCGGCAATCTCGGCGTCCGTCAAACCGCTGTAAGCCTTGCCGATGGTTTTCAATTCGCCGCTCGCATCGTCGCGCACCGCGAACGTGTAATCGCTGAGCACGTTCTTGCGCTTGCCGTGGCCGTATTCGGCGCCCACTACGACGCAGTCGAGCGTCGCGAGCGCCTTCTTCAACTTCAACCAGGCGAGGCCGCGTCGCCCCGGCGAATAAACGCTGTTCGGGTCCTTGATCATCAACCCTTCGTTGTCCCGGGCGCGCGCGGCGCTGAAAGCCGCTTCGATTTCCTCGGCCGAACCCGCCTGCATGATGCGCGCGAGGCCGAAGGCGCCCGGCAGCGGCGCCAGCGATTCGAGGCTTTGCCGGCGCGCAAACAGCGGCTCGTCGAGAAACGATTTTCCGTCCCGCCAGAGCAAATCGAACGCGATGAAACGCACCGGGATTTCCTCGCCGAGAAACAAATCCCCCTCGCGCCGGCCAAGTCGTTTCTGCAATTCCGCGAACGGCAATACCTGCTCGCCGCGCATCGCGAGAATTTCGCCGTCGAGAATCACGTCGCCGCCAAGCTTGCGCGCCGCGTCCGCGATGTCGAAAAACGTGTCGGTGATGTCCTTCAAATCACGCGAGTAAAGCGCCACGCGCTCGCCCACCTTGTGCACCTGGCAGCGAATTCCGTCGTATTTGTCTTCCAACCAGACCAGCCTGGGACAGGCGTCGCGCCTGTCCTGGTCTGCTCGAGCGGTTGACTCACTCGGCTTTTCCTGCCGGTCAGAGTCGCGCGAGACGACTGTCCTGCTCTTCATCCGCTCCCAGATGTCCGCCGCCGTTTCCTCCGGTGACGCCAGCATGAACTTCACCGGCCGAAACGGAACGATGCTTGCCGATGCCAACTGCCGTCGTTGCGCCAGCCGCGCCGTTTCTCCAATGTCGCCCAGCAACAAATTGGCGCGCTTCACCTCCTCCAGCGACAGAGCGAACGCCTTGGCGATGGCTTCCTCGACCAGTCCTTCTTTCAAGCCGATGCGCAAGTCGCCGGTGAAAATTTTAATGAGAAACTTCCCTTCGAGCGGCGTGCACTGCCGCAGCGCCTGGATGAGCAACGGCAACTTCGCCGACGGCCCGCGCGCGCCGTGCACCTGCTCGAAAAGGCGCTGGATGGACCCGACCGAGAGCCTGGCCGTTGTCACGGGATTTCTCGAAAGGATTTCAAACGCCGTTTCGCCGCCGTCGCTGTGCTTGAGGTAAATCTGGCGCAGTTCGGCCGGAGTGACGCCGCCAACGGCGCACAGCGCATCACTAATCAGCGCCCCGCCGAGCTGCAGCACCTTGTTCTGGCTGGGTGGAAAGGGATAACCAGTGAACCAGCTTGCCGCCCGAACGAGCGGTTCGTCCGCGAGCGCGGCAAGATACCCGGCCAGCCAGCGGACTTTCTCCCGCTTGCCACTGACCGCACCGATGGCCGCGCAGGTTTCGGCGAACGTCGAAAACGCGGCCTCACGAGTCGCAGGAGCCGACGCGCGGAGGCTCTGGCTGATTTCGGGATTCGGACTTCGGATTTCGGTTTTCTCAGTCTCCTTGCGTCGGCCGACACTGTCAGCCGTCAAGGGCAGCGCCAGTTGCTCCTCCTCGCTCAGCGCCTGCGCCTCAAAACCCGTCTCACGCAGCGTCTGCGCAAAGTCCGCGGCAAAACCGTGCAGCGTGAAAACGCGTTTCGGCGCGACGCGTTTCACGAACTCAACGAGATCGGGAAAATCCGCGTGGTCGCTCAGCGGAAATGCGGCGTCGGTCTGGTAACGAAAGCAGCTATTCGGATCCACCGCCCAGCCGGTCAGCACCGCGGCGCGCGCTTTGCCCAGCTTGCGCAGCGCCGCCGACAGGTTCGACATCGGCGGACAAATCAACACTTTACCGCTCGCCGGCCTTCCTTCGAACTTCTCGTACGGCGGAAACTCGTGGCCGAGTTGCTCAAAAATTTTCGTGAGCTTGAACACCGATTCGTGCAGGAGAATCGCCAGCCCGGCATCGGCCAGCCCGCGCAGGAGTTCCTGGCTTTTGCCGAGCGAATAGCCGAGCAACACCGGCGTCTCCTCGTTGTCGATGGCTTCCCGACAGAAGCGAACCACACCTTTCAACACCTCGCGCGTTGGCGGGAACCGATACTCTGGCCGGCCATAAGTCGTCTCCATGATGAGCGTGTCCGCGTG
>QHPA01000544.1 GCA_003218935.1 Verrucomicrobiota bacterium | reverse complement strand
AACCGGGAATCCCGCCGTTGTGGAGCGAGAAAAAAGGAAAAGGTTCGTTGAGAGTTGCCCATCGAATGCGCTTGCGGGCGGGTGGATCAGCCTGAGAATCTGCGAACCATGATCTACTGGTTCACCGGACAACCGGGATCGGGCAAAACCACGCTGGCGTTGGCTCTCAAGGCGGTCCTTCAAAAAGCCGGCCACGCGGTCGTTCATCTCGATGGCGAATTCCTGCGAGGTTTAATGGCGAACAGAGATTTCTCGGAAGCGGGTCGGACCAGGAACGTCAAAGCAGGCCAGCAACTCGCGGCTAAACTTCATGTCGAGGGCATCGTTGTCGTGGCTTCATTTGTGTCGCCTTACCGGAACCTCCGTGAAGAGTTCAAAGCGAAAGGCAATGTCGTGGAGATTTATGTTCACACATCCGAACTGCGCGGACGAGAAGCGCACTTTGCGACCGACTTCGAACCGCCACAGAAAGATTTCGTAGATATCGATACGACCCGCGCTTCAGTGGAAGCCTGCCTTCAGCAAATCCTGCGGGCAAAACCCGTTTTCCCCGTGCGCGGGGGGCCTGGTTGAGTCGATTCCCCGGCTCAAACCAAAATCCCTCTGACCAACTCGCCTTCTTCGGCGGGGCCGATCAGGCGCTGGTTCAACCCCTGGAACCGATAGGAAAGCTGATGGGCGTCGAGGCCCATCAGATGAAGGATCGTGGTTTGCAGGTCGCGCACGGAGACTTTGTCTTTCGCGACGCTGTAGCCGAGTTCGTCGGTTTCGCCGTAAACGATGCCGCGCTGAATGCCGCCGCCGGCCATCCAGATGGTAAAACAGTGCGGATGATGATCGCGGCCAAGGAACATCGAACCGCCGCGCGCCTCGTTCATCGGCGTGCGACCGAATTCGCCGCCCCAGATCACCAGCGTTTCTTCCAGCAGGCCGCGTTGCTTCAGGTCCCGGACCAGCGCCGCGCAGGCGCGGAGAGTTGCACGTGGCGCACGCCGCGTTCGACCAGACGGCGCGCCAGCAGACAGTTGTTCGCAAAACTCGCCTCGCCCGGTTTCGTGCCGTACATGTCATGGATGTCTTTCGGTTCTTTGGAAATGTCGAACACTTCGGGCACGGAAATCTGCATGCGATAGGCCAGCTCGTATTGCGCAATGCGCGTCACGGTTTCCGGGTCGCCGAACTGTTTTGCTTCGATTTCATCGAGTTTGTCCAGCGCGTCGAGCGTCCGTCGCCGGCTGGCGCGGTCCATGCCCGCCGGATTGTTCGCGAATAAGATCGGTTCTCCCGCCGAGCGGCATTGGACGCCCTGGTAAACCGATGGCAAAAAGCCGCTGCCCCAAAGGCTCTTGCCGCCGGTCGGGTCGGTGCCGCCGGAAAGCAGCACGACGAAGCCGGGCAAATCCTGGTTCTCGGTGCCAAGGCCGTAGGTGAGCCACGAGCCCATCGACGCCGCGCCGGCGCGAGCTGAACCTGTGTAAATGAACAACTCGGCCGGCGCGTGGTTGAACTGATCGGTCCACATCGACCTGATGAGGGCGACGTCATCCACGATCTCGGTGAAGTGGGGCAGCAACTCGCTGACCCACGCGCCGCTGCTGCCATATTGCGCGAACTTGTACGGTGAGCCGAGCATCTTGGGCACGCCTTTGATAAACGCGAACCGCTGGCCCTTGAGCAATTCCTCCGGGCACGGCTTCAGGTTCAACTCGGCGAGCTTCGGCTTCCAATCGAACATGTCGAGCGAGGGAGGCGCGCCGGACATGTCGAGGTAAATGATGGACTTCGCTTTCGGGGCGAAATGCGGCTTCCTCGGCGCGAGCGGGTTGGCGGTTTTGAGCGCGGGCGCAACACCGGCGTAGCCGTCGCGCGACAGCAAACCGCCAAGCGCAACCGCGCCGAGGCTCAGGCCGGTTTGACAGAAGAATTGCCGGCGCGTGAGGGCGCGGGCGTGAGAGAGGTGAAAATGTGTGTTCATTGTGAAGATGCGGAGTTGCCCTGGTGAACGGAAGGTTCGCCGGCTCCTACGCTGGTTGGCCCGTCATACTTGCTCCAGCTACTGAAGAGCGCGAACTGACCCGCCACCCAGCCAAGATCAGAAAGGGAAGCTTGTTTCACCGGATAAAGGAATTCGTTGTCGCTCAAAGGAACTGTACGCTCGCCTTCCCGCAGGAAAATGAGCATGTGGGCTAAATCAACACGAGCAATGTGTTCCCGAACCGGGTCGTTTCCG
Source organism: Verrucomicrobiota bacterium (assembly GCA_003218935.1). Taxonomy (GTDB): domain Bacteria; phylum Verrucomicrobiota; class Verrucomicrobiia; order Limisphaerales; family AV2; genus AV2. Next base: position 128 of record QHPA01000544.1, on the reverse strand, counting down.
CACCAGTGATGAACACGACAAAGCCCAAAGACCCGCCCGTTTGAGTCAATCTCGATGCCGCGCTTCGTTGCTTCGCGCAGAGCGATTGATGTCTTCGGCAGCTTGTGAAAGCCGGGTAGTTGCACACT
>QHPA01000206.1 GCA_003218935.1 Verrucomicrobiota bacterium | reverse complement strand
AGAAGAGTCGTCCATCCACCCATACGGGCGAGCTGAAGAAGTTGCCGCCGATGCGCTCCTGGTAACGGATTTCGCCGGTCGGCGCGTGGAGACAGGTCACGATGCCGCCATCGCTCCAGAGCCAGACGAGGTCGCCCATGACGATGCCGGTGGGCACATAAGGCGCGGCCTTCTTCATCTGATAGGCCAACTCGGGTTGTTTGTCCCTGGCGGGATCCCCCGCTTTCACAGCAGTGACAAAGTTACCACCGCCGCCGCTGCCGCACGAGCCGAGGATAATGTCACCGGCGATGAGAGGTGAGCTGACACTCCGCTTGTCGAACGCCTGCTCGTATGCCCAGAACAATTTGCCCGTGTCGGGGTCGAGCGCGGAGATGCCGTGCCCCTGGCTGTCGAAGAGGAGCGCTGGTTTGCCGTTTTTCGGTTCATAAACGCAAGGGGTCGAGTAAGCGACGACCGCGCTGCGACGCGGCGTTTGCCAGAGCGTTTTGCCCGTCTTCGCGTCCACGGCCACGATAAAACTCTCGCCGGTGCGCGTGCCGCCGGGGACGAGTTTCGCGTCGTCCTGTTCGTTGCCGAGAATGACTTTTTCCCTGTAAACGATGGGGGAGATGCCGCAGCCGTGCTGGCTGACGAAGGGACCAAAGTCGCGTTGCCAGATCGTTTTGCCGAGATGGTCGAGCGCGGTGAGGAAAAAATGCTCCGGCTCGTTCCAGACGACATAGATGCGCTCGGCGTCCACGGCGGGCGTGGAGGAAGCGAAGCTGTTGAACTGATGCCGCGCGAAAGGCGTGAGTGGAAAGTCGCGGCGCCAGGTGAGCTTTCCGTCCTCCGCGCTGAGGCAGAGCACGGAGATGCCGCCGGATTTGTCGCCGGTGCTCGTGAGGAAGATGTGGTCGCTCCAGAGAACGGGCGAGGAATGTCCGGTGCCGGTCAGTTCGACCTTCCAGTTGATGTCGGCGTCGGTGATCCTGGCAGGGATGGTTTGGGCGTGGCTGACGCCGGTACCGTTCGGCCCGCGGAAGCGGGTCCATTCTTGCGCCTCGGCGCGGAGCGCTAAGCGGGTGAGCGCGGCGATAACCAAAGTGGCAGCGAGAATTGCTTTCATGCGCAGTATCTGAAATGGAGTTCAACGCCACTGGAGCGTTTTGAGCGCGGTTTTCTGCACTGGAATTCGTTTGAAACGGCGCGTGAGGTTGGTGAGTGACTCTTCGACACCGAGACGTTCGAGACTGGACGCGCCGACAAAGCCGACGCAGTCGGTGTGTTTGTTGATGTAAGCAGCGTCTTCGGGCGTGGCAATCGCCATCGTGACCACCGCCCCCTTCACGCCGATGCTGCCGCCCACCGTCGTGCCGACATGGGCGATGATGACGTCGGCGCCCGCCGCGGCCATGGCTTTGGCTTCCTCCGGCGTCGCGACATAGACGATCGAGAACAAATCCATCTTGCGGGCGAGCGCGACCATCTCGAATTCCTTTTTCACGCTCATGCCTGTTTCTTCGAGGATTTGGCGGAACAATCCGTCCACGATGCAGTGCGTGGGAAAATTATTCACGCCGGAGAAGCCCATGTCCTTGATCTGAAGCAGCCAGTGCCACATGCGCCGGCGCGGGTCGGTGGCATGCACGCCGCAGATGACGGGGATTTCCTCAACGATAGGCAAGACCTCGAACTGACCGATTTCCATCGCCACGGCGTTGGCATCGCCGTAAGCCATCAAACCGCAGGTAGAGCCGTGGCCGGCCATGCGGAAACGTCCGGAGTTGTAAATGATGATGAGGTCGGCGCCGCCTCGTTCGATGAACTTGGCGCTGATGCCGGTGCCGGCGCCGGCCGCGATGATGGGCTGGCCTTTCTTTAGCGTGGCCCGAAGGCGTTCAAGGACTTCTTTGCGCGCGTAAGGATTTCCTTTTCCTGTCCAGGGATTCGGCATGGTCTCGTGTGGTGTAACTAACGCCTTTTTACAATGACGCGGATCAGGCCGGAAACAGGGGCGCCCCTCACCCTGCCCTCTCCCCATCGGATGGGGAGAGGGTGGCCGAAGGCCGGGTGAGGGGAAAGCGCAACGGTCACATTGTATTTCCGTGACATGACATCAAGCGGTGCAGGTTTGAGGTTTCAAGCGTCCGGCGCCAAATAATGACGGGCGAATTTGCGCGGCTTGTCTGAGAAAAGCAATCCTGGAGTAGGCAATGTTGGGGGTTGACCATCGGATGAATTGGAGTAGCCTGACCGATACCTCATTAACCAGTGCAATAGAAAGTTTTTATGAACCAGAACAACAGACCTTCATTGGCCGGGGCGGAGACGCGCCGGAATTTCATAAAAAAGGCGGCGACAGCGGCCGCGGTGGTTGCGGCCGCGAACCCGTTCAAAACGCCGGTTTATGGTCAGAGTTCGGCGCCTTCTGCGGGACGCGTGATCGGAGCGAATGATCGGATCGCGGTCGGTTACATCGGCCTTGGCGGCCCTCCGTCGTTGACGGACTGCCCGGCGATGGGTCTGGCCCACGTCAGCAGCCAGAAGAGCCATGCTGCAGAGAACAACATCGTACAGGCCGCCGTCTGCGACCTTTACAAGACGCGCTACGAGCATGCCAGGAGCGAGATCGGCACCAGCGACGTTGTTGGCTACGACGATTACCGCAGGCTGCTGGAGCGAAAAGATATTGACGCGGTCCTGATCGCAACGCACGACCCGTGGCACGCCCAGTGTGCCATCGACGCGATGCAGGCCGGCAAACACGTTTATTGCGAGAAGCCGATGACGCGCTACCTGGGCGAAGCTTTCCAGGTTTATGACACGGTTAAACGCACGGGAAAAGTTTTTCAGGTCGGCTCACAAGGCTGCTCGGCGGCCGCCTGGCACAAGGCGGCGGAGTTGATCCAGGGCGGAAAGATCGGGAAACTGATTTGGGGCCAGGGCTACTATTGCCGCAATAATCCCAAAGGAGAATGGAATTACAAGATCGACCCCGGAGCCACGCCCGAAACGGTCAATTGGAACATGTGGCTCGGCCCGGTTCACAAGAAGGTTCCGTTTAATCCGGACCATTTCTTCCGTTGGCGCAAGTTTTATCCGTACTGCACCGGCTTGTTGGGCGACCTGGTGCCGCACCGCCTGCTGCCGCTGATGCTCGCGACGGGCAGCCCGGAGTTCCCGAAGCGTGTCGTGTGCACCGGAACCAAGCCGGTAGGCACCGACCGCAACACGCCCGGCGCTCTGGAGCGCGATGTGCCGGAGCACATCGAATTGCTCGCGGAATTCCCGAGCGGCCTCACGCTGACCATCGTTTCCAGCACCGTCAGCGCCACCAGCCCGGGCTTTGTGATCTACGGACACCAGGCTACTTTAAGCATCGGTGACGCAGGCAACAGATTGAATCTGGTGCCGGAACGTCCATTCGCCGAGGAAATCGATCCTCTTCCGTTGGATGGGCTCGAGCCGCACGAGGACGTTGGCGTTCACGAGAAAAACTGGTTCGACAGCATTCGCGCGAACAAGAAACCCAACGCCGACATTGAACTGGCCGTGCGGGCGCAGACCGTCATCAGCCTGGCTGAGATGTCCCAGCGCCTGAACATGACGTGCCTGTTCGACGACAAGACGCGCAAAATCACGGATGGCTCAGGCAAGGAAGTCAAAGCGATCACCTACGGCGCGTTGGAGTTGTCGTAAATTGTCCGGCGGCTTGACACGACGGGGTTTCGCGGGGGAAGACCTGCGAAACCCCGAAATCTTTTCTACGCAGTAGTTTCATGCACACCGTAGCAGTGGCTCGCCACGCCATGGCGACGCGTTTCGAGATTGTTCTGTGCGGCGAGAACGAGGTGTCGCTGCGCGCGGCGGCGGAAGAAGCGCTCGACGAAATCGAGCGGCTCGAGGCTCAACTCAGCCTTTACAATCCAACGAGTGAAATCAGTCACATCAATGCCCGCGCCGGCCATGGCCCGGTACGCGTCGAGCCGACGCTCTTTCGCCTGCTGCAACACGCGCAGCGATTGAGCCGGGAAACCGAGGGCGCTTTCGACATCACCGTCGCGCCACTGATGCGCTGTTGGGGGTTCATGCACGGCGCGGGCAAACTGCCGTCGCCGGCGGAAGTGGCCGAGGCGCGGTCGAAAGCAGGAATGCACCTGTTGGAATTGAACGAAAGTGACTTCACCGTCCGCGCCGCCCGGGTCGGCGTGATGCTCGACCTGGGTTCGATTGGCAAAGGTTACGCCCTCGAACGCGCCACCGAATTGCTCCGGGAAGCGGGTGTGACGAGTGGTCTTCTGCACGGCGGCACGAGCACCGTTTGCGCGATCGGCCCGCCGCCGGATGCGGAGGTCTGGAACATCGCCGTGCCGCATCCTGACTTCGCCGAGCAGGCCGTCGCGGCTGGCGCGGCCCGTTTGAGCGACGCGGGCGGGACAGGAAAAATTCTGGCTGTCGTGCCCCTGAAAGACGAAGCGCTTTCCGTTTCCGCTGTCTGGGGCAAAGCGTTTCGGGCCAATGGCAGGGTTTATGGACACGTGATCGACCCGCGCAAAGGCGAGCCGGTCGAAGGCGCGGTGTTGGCGGCGGTGGCTCTGCCCTCCGCCACTGAAACCGACGCGCTCTCGACGGCCCTATTAATCGATGGTCCGGGTGGCCACGAGCGGATCGCCGGGTTGCGTGCCGGCACGCGGACGTTGGTTGTCAGCCGTGGCGAAGAAGCTGGACAATTTTGCCTGGAAAGCAGAGGAATTCCGCTGACGGATGCGGCCCTGGGAAGGCAGTCAAATCGTGAGGTTTCACCCCAAAATTAACCCTTGCATCCTGCCCGGAGGCGCTTATGTTCGCCGCTTGCCTGGGCGCCGCGTGTGCGGACGCTCGTTGGGGCTGAGAAACGAAAAGTTAACGAACAACCTGACCTTTAACCTCCGTTGCCAACCGCAACGTCTGGTCCGTTAGGCAATGGAGCTTCGTTGGGCGCATTCGCCCCGCCAAGTCTCCCGGCTATGAACGCGAAATAATACACTATGCTTACCATGGAAGAAGCCATGAAGCAGAGCGACAAACGCTTTGCCGCAGGCGAAATCGTCAAGGGCACCATCATTGAAGTACGTCCCAAGGAGGTCCTCGTGGACATCGGTTACAAGAGCGAAGGTTCTGTCCCCGCCAGCGAATTTGAAGACATCAAGACCGTCAGGGTCGGCGACGCCATCGATGTGCTGATTGAGAAACTCGAAGACAAGGACGGGATGGTCGTCCTGTCGAAGGAAAAGGCCGAGTTCAAGAAGAACTGGGACAAAATCCTGACCATTTGCAACGAAGGCGGCACCATTGCCGGCAAGGTCAAGGCCGTTGTCAAAGGCGGCCTGCTCGTCAACATCGGCGTCGAGGCCTTCCTGCCGGCGTCGCAGATTGACATCATTCCGCCCAAGAATTTGCAGGGTTACGTCGGCAACACCTACGATTTCAAAGTTGTTAAAATCAACCAGGACCGCCAGAATATCGTTCTCTCCCGCCGGGAGTTGATTGAGCAGGAACGCAACGAGCGCCGCCAGAAACTGCTCGCCGAAATGACGCCGGGGGACATCCGCAAGGGAACGGTCAAGAACATCACCGACTTCGGCGCGTTCATCGACCTCAACGGTCTCGATGGCTTGCTGCACATTACCGACATGAGCTGGGGCCGCATCGGGCATCCCTCTGAAATCCTCAAGGTCGGCCAGGAGATCGACGTGGTCGTGCTCGACATCAATCGCGAAAAAGAGCGTGTCAGCCTCGGACTCAAGCAGAAACTGGCCAATCCATGGGACAACATCGAAACCAAGTATCCGGTCGGCGCCCGGGTCAAAGGCCGGGTTGTCAATCTCGTGCCGTACGGCGCCTTCGTGGAATTGGAGCCGGGCGTCGAGGGCCTGGTGCATGTCACCGAGCTTTCCTGGACGAAACGCATCGCCAAGCCGTCCGACGTGGTCAGGCAAGGCCAGGACATCGAAGCCGTCGTGCTGGGCATCAACCGCGAGGAACAGAAGATTTCCCTCGGCGTCCGCCAGCTCGAAGCCAATCCGTGGGACAAGGCGTTGGAGAAATATCCGCCGGGCACCCGCGTCAAAGGCAAGATTCGCAACCTGACCAGCTACGGCGCCTTCATCGAACTGGAGGAGGGTTTGGACGGGATGATTCACGTCTCCGACATCTCCTGGACGAGGAAGATCAATCATCCATCGGAAGTCCTCAAGAAAGGGGACGAAGTGGAGGCTGTGGTGCTGGAAATCGACAAGAGCAACCAGCGCATTTCGGTCGGGGTCAAACAGCTTTCCGAAGACCCCTGGACGAACATCGACAAGTATTACAAGGTCGGTGATCTCGTCAGCGGCAAAGTCACGAAGCTGGCGAGCTTCGGCGCGTTTGTCGGCCTGCAGCATGACATTGATGGCCTCGTGCACATCTCGCAGGTCAGCGAAGAGCGCGTCGATAAGATCAAGAACGTGCTCAAGGTCGGCCAGGAAGTCACCGCCCGCGTGATCAAGATCGACAAAAGTGACCGCCGCATCGGTCTTTCGATCAAGGCGGCCAACTACTCGCCGGAACAGCTCAAGGCGGAGCAGGCCGT
>QHPA01000205.1 GCA_003218935.1 Verrucomicrobiota bacterium | reverse complement strand
TGATTCGTTAAATGGATGAAAGCGTTGAAAGTTAAATCAATGATGCGAATTCCTGATGCGTAATGGTTGATCCATGCGGTTGAGAGAGGAAATCAAATCCTCAGAACGTTGTCAGCCGCAGAATTTGCGGAGACTGCCCGGCGTCCAGCCGCGGCGTGAAGGTGCGGCTGGTTGAAGCGGCATCTGTTTCCGAGGCGCTTAACGATTCGGTTCTACCCGGCGCTTGATCTCGCCGAGGAAACCTTGAATCTGACCCGCGCCATTCGGCACATCCTGCTCTGATTCCAAATCGGAGCGCCATGCTTCGACGCCCATCGGCCTCCCCAACAGCCGCCAGGAACCATCCGCCTGTCGATAAAGTCTCAGCCGAACACGCAGCGCCCGGTTCGAACCGCTCCTGGTTGGTTTGTCGAACACCAACTCATAGGCGTGTTGTGAAACTGTTTCGAGGTACCCGCGGCCGAGGAAGAACGTACGGGCGACCGCCTGGATTTCCCTGGCAGGTCTTGCCTCCAAGGTGACTTCCGGCAGTCCCGATTGTGTCGAAGGAACCTGCCCCTCCCGGCCGGACGACTTGCAACCCGCTCCTGCCAGAATCACTCCGGCCAAGGAGCAGAAACAGAAAAGGCAGAGATTTGTAATCTTCATAAAATGAAACAGGTGGCGACTGCTATTCCTCGCCGTCGTAGTAATCGACCACCGAGATGCGAAACACACCGGCGCTTTCGAGCGAAAAGCCCCATTTGTTCGAATCGGGCTCGCCAGGGAATGTTGTTCAAGTTTACCTTTTTCATCACCGCCGTCGCAGCCTGACAGGGCCAACCGGACATGACAAGAAAACCGTTTCATTCCTGGAATTCATCGGACCTGTTGCTCGTGCTCGCAATTCCCGGCTGCTTTTGGCATAGTCAACTCATGTTCGCCAGCGAGAGCCAAGGCGCAAACACGCCTGCCCGGGCGTCGCATTTTCAAACCACTCACTGGAGCGTCGTGCTCGCGGCCGGGCAGAGCGACTCGCCGCGCCGAACCGAGGCCCTGGAAAAGTTGTGCCGCGCCTACTGGTACCCCCTCTATGCGTATGTACGGCAGCGGGGCCACGGACCAGAAGATGCGCAAGACCTCACGCAGGAATTTCTTGCGCGGCTGCTCGAAAAGAACTGGCTGTCGGACATCGACCCACACAAGGGCCGATTCCGCTCTTTTCTGCTGACGGCACTGAATCGCTTTCTGATCAACGAGTATGACCGCGGCCAAGCAGCCAAACGCGGCGGCGGGAAAATCTTCCTGGCGCTCGACCAGGCGGATCACGCCCTCGCGCATATGCGCGCAGAAACCGGGGCGGCCGGCAAATCGCAGCAATTCGAGCTGCTCAACCCGTTTCTGTCACGGGAAGCGGAAGCAGGCGAATACAGCGGCGTCGCCGAACAGCTCGGGTTGAGCGTCGGCGCGGTGGGCGTGGCCGTGCATCGGTTGCGGCAACGGTATCGTGAGGTCGTGCGCGAGGAAGTGGCCCAGACGCTGGCCGACGCCGCGCAAGTGGACGAAGAGATGCGCCACCTGTTCGCGGCGCTGCGCCGACAGGTTTCCACGTAATCAGCCCGCAGATTTGCTTAGAAGTAGTGTGACGGCCCGTGCGAGTCCGCGCGCCGTTTCGTACCGGCAGGCAAATGCCGCTGATTGCGGCGGAACGCCGCCGACACAATTCGGTGAGCTGACTGCGAGTTTGTTATAACAACAATATGACGGGACACTGCACACGGTGCGGCGCGAAGCTCCCGGCGGATGTCCTTGCCGGCCACTGCCCGCAATGTCTGGTGCAGGTGTCCTTGGAGTGTCCGCGGATGGGTGAGTCGAACCGAACCAGGTCTGAACTGTTTCCCCGTTCCTTTGGCGATTACGAACTCCTGGCTGAAATCGCGCGCGGTGGAATGGGCGTGGTCTATCGCGCTCGCCAGACCAACCTCAACCGTCAGGTGGCACTCAAGATGGTCTTGTCCGGCCAGTTCGCCAGCCGGACGGCCGTCGAACGGTTCCGTTCCGAAGCGCAGGCAGCGGCGAGTCTCCAGCATCCGAACATCGTCAGTATCCACGAAGTAGGCGAAGTGGAAGGCGAGCCCTACTTCACGATGGATTTCATTGAGGGCGACAATCTTGCCGACCTTGTGCGCGCGGGGCCGCTGCCGGCCAGACGGGCCGCGTGCTACGTGGAGCAAATCGCGCAGGCCATCCACTATGCTCACGAGCGCGGCGTGTTGCACCGCGACCTCAAACCGTCCAACGTGCTCATCGACGCCTTCGACCAACCGCGCGTCACGGACTTCGGCCTCGCCAAACAGTTGGCCGATGACTCGAACCCGACCGTGAGCGGCCAGACGCTTGGTTCGCCGGGCTACATGGCGCCCGAACAAGCCTCGCGGCAGCTCGGCAAAGTCAGCGCCCTAAGCGACGTTTATTCGCTGGGCGCGTTGCTCTATCATCTGATCACCGGGCGCGCCCCTTTTGCAGCCGGCAGCGTGGCCGAGACCGTGCAACAAGCGTTGCACGACGATCCGTTGTCGCCGCGCACTTTGAATCCGGCCGTGCCTGCTGATCTGGAAACGATTTGCCTGAAGTGCCTGGAGAAAGAGCCACCGCGCCGTTACGCCACTGCTCGAGCCCTGGCCGAAGAGTTGAGTCGCTTTCTGCGTGACGAGCCAATCATCGCTCGGCCCGTCAGCCGCTTTGAAAAGACCTGGCGCTGGTGTCGGCGCAAGCCTGCCATCGCTGCTCTGGCGAGTTCCGTGGCTCTGTTGCTGGTCGCCCTGGCGGCTGCGGCATCCGTCGCCGCATGGCGCATTGAGTTGGGCCGTCGCGCGGAAGCCCGGCAGCGGGAACTGGCCACCCAGGCGAACGCGCAACTTGCCCGGGTCAATCGCAGCCTGGAAGAAAGCGTCACGATTCTGGAGCTCCAACGCGCGGAACAATCGTTTCGTTCCGGCGATGCCAGCATGGGACTGGCCCATCTGGCCGCTGTGCTGCGGCGCGATCCGTCCAATCATGTCGCCGCCGAACGCATCTTGTCGGCTCTGTTGCATCGCAACTGGGTCTTACCGGTCGGAGCATCTCTCCAGCATCCAACCTTCGTGAGTTCAGTTGCGTTCAGCCCCAGTGGCCGTTACATCGTCACGGGTTGTGCGGACGGATTGGCCCGGATTTGGGACGCTGGCGCACGGCGGCAAATCGGCATTGGATTGAAGCACCCCGCTCATGTCAGGGGCGCCACATTCAGCCCGGACGAAACCAAGGTCGCCACCGCATGCGAGGACGGAAATGCTCGAATCTGGAACTGGCGGACGGCTGAAGTGATCGCCGGGCCGTTGAAACATGACGATTGGGTGTTTGAGGTTTCATTCAGCCCGGACGGGCAACGGATTGTGTCGGCGTGCCGCGACGGCACCGCGCGCGTGTGGTCGGCGCGAACCGGCCATCTGCTGCTCACACTCGCAGCCCATACAGACGCGGTGCGAAAGGCCGTGTTCAGCCCGGACGGACGCCTCATTGCGACCGCCAGCTATGACGGATCAGCGCGACTGTGGAGCAGTCAAACCGGCGAACCTTTTGGGTCTCCATTACGGCATGGTTTCATGCCGGTGCTCGGAGTTGTTTTCAGCCCTGATGGCAGCCGTGTGGCGACTTCATCCCGCGACCGAACAGCGATGGTTTGGAACGTCGATACCGGCACTCCGGTAATGCCGGCCTTGCGTCACTCGGATGGATTGAACGAGATTCAGTTCGATCCCACTGGCCGCATCATCGTCACCACGGGTTTCGATAGCACGGCCCGTTTGTGGGATGCGCAGTCCGGCGAGCTTCTCTCCCAGCCCTTTCGCCATCTTGAGCAGGTGAATCAGGCCGCATTCAGTCCGGACGGGCGGACCCTGGCGACCGCCGCCGACGACTCGACCGTTCGGTTCTGGGACATGCGCCCGAGCGGAGTGCTAACGGAACCGATGGAACACCAAAGCCCGATTAACTCGGTCGAATTCAGCCCCGATGGAGAGTGGGTGGCGACGGCTTCCGACGACCACACTGCGCGAGTTTGGGACCAACGCACCGGACTTCCGGTCAGTGGGCCATTGCAGCACGGCGGTCCTGTGCAGAGTGCTTCTTTCAGTCCGGACGGTCGGTTCGTCGTCACGGCATCGTTGGATTATTTCCCGTGGATTTGGGAGGCCCGAACCGGGAATCGAATGGAAGGTCTTTTCCTTCATGCAGCCGGACTTTGGAGCGCTTCATTCAGTCCTGAGGCGCGACGGTTGGTCAGCGCATCCTTAGACAAAACCGCAAGGGTCTGGGACCTGGAATCGAAACAGCCGCTTACGCCGCCGCTGCAGCACAACGGAGAAGTTGTTATGGCCCGGTTCAGTCCCGATGGAACGCGCGTCGTGACAACGTCCACAGACAAAACAGCCCGCGTTTGGAATGCCGAAACCGGCGCCCCGGTCACGAAGAGTCTTTTGCACCAGGACGAGGTCCGTGACGCGTGCTTCAGCCCGGACGGACTCCGCGTGGCGACAGCGTCCAAGGACAATACGGCAAGAATCTGGGACGCGCGCAACGGACAACCGCTCGGTCGGACTTTGCGCCACCTGCGGACCGTGGAAGCCGTCAGCTTCAGTCCGGACGGGCTTCGCATTGTTACCGCATCGTTCGATCACACCGCCCGCGTATGGGACGCGATGACCGGCGAAGCGCTGACCCCTCCTCTGGAGCACGACGAAGCGGTCCTGCGCGCGTGCTTCAGTCCGGACGCCAGACGGGTGCTGACAGCTTCGATGGACCGCACCGCGCGCATCTGGGATGCGAAGACCGGCCTTCCGCTCAATGATCCGTTGCGGCACAAAGGTCCGGTAAGGATGGCGCAGTTCAGTCCCGACGGAGAACGCGTGGTGACCGCCGCGCAGGCTCCGGATAACGCCGCCCGCGTTTGGCAAGTCCCGGCAGCTCCCGCACAAGTTCCAGCCTGGCTGCCTGATTTCGCCGAGGCTGTAGCCGGTCTGGCAGTCGGAACGAAGGGCACGACCCGCTTGGTCTCCGAAAACGATTTTGGTCAACTCAGAAATCACCTGAATGGGCTGACTGATAACGACCATTTCAACCGTGTGGCCCGCTGGTTTTTCGCCGACCGCGCGACGCGAACGATCTCTCCCTTCCAATCCGAGACAATCGCCGAATATGTGCAGCGACGCATTGCGGAGAACACGCTGTCCAGCCTCGATGAAGCGGTTCGTTTGGACGCGACCAATTCCGTGGCCCTGGCGCGGCTGGCAAAGGCAGTGCTTAAGGCCGGTTCCTCTGGGCGCGGAGCGGCTGAGGCCTCTAACCTTGCCCGATTGGCTTTGCGATTCGATCCAGACCAGGGTGAAGCCCGCGAAGTTCTTTCTCGAACTGGACCCAATAACGCCCCCGACCGGTAGCCAAGCCGACGGACGACAGCCTTCCCCGCTGCTCACGATTGTTGACCGGACAAATGGCATGCTGAGGACGCTGCGTCCTACCCAGGTTTTGGCTTTGCCGGACTGAACATATTATATCCGAAAGTCTGTCATTCTCGCGCAGATTTCTCGGAGCGCGACCGGTCCTCCTGTCGCAGCAGCCACGAAACCACGAAAGCGGTTGGCTTGACCCGAAGGCTCGCGACCGGTCTCGCCCGCTGCGCGCCGGGACGGCGCGCGCATCGTTTCGGTCCCCGCTTTGCCGGGCTGAGGACATAGCGCCAGCCAATCTCGATGGCAGTTTCTTTGTAATCCCGCCGGGCCGTTTCTTAGGTAAGGGAGTGAAAGCTTCCTTTTAATAGCTATGAAAGCAAAACCGACGCTCTATTCCCTGTTTCTGGCGATCCTGAGTGCCGCGACTTTGGCGCACGCGCAAGGCACGGCATTCACTTATCAGGGCCGGCTCAACGCTAACGGCACTCCCGTCAATGGCGCGTACGACTTCCGGTTTTCCATCTATGCCGCGGCCGCCGGCGGCAATCCCGTTGCCGGCCCGCTGCCGATGGATGCGGTTGACGTTGTCAACGGTCTGTTCGTAATCACCCGCCTTGACTTCGGCGTTGGAGTCTTCACCGGTCCTGCTCGATGGTTGGAAGTCAGTGTGAGACCGGCGGGCAACGGAAACTTCAAGACGCTGGATCAGCGGCTGGAATTAACGTCTTTGCCCTATTCGATCCGCGCTCAGGTTGCGGGCGTGGCAGACAGCATTGCCGCGGGTTCCGTGGTCAAAAGTCTCAACCGACTCCACGACGACATCGTGCTGGCTGCGGTCGCGCCGCTGTCGCTCACACCCAACGGCAACACGTTGACCCTTTCCACTGCCGGCGGGGGCGGCGGCGTCTGGTCGATCAATGCCAACAACGCCTATTACACCGCAGGCAATGTGGGCATCGGTTTGGATAATCCCCAGGAAAGACTGACCATTGCCGGAGTGCCAAACTACAACAATGGATTGAAGCTTACTGGAAATCTCGCCGGCGGCACTGGCATGGCGTTGGAGAATACATCCAGCGGCGGCCACAAATATTCTTTTTTTTCGGCCGGGTCAGGCAACGCCATCGGAGCGGGTGGCTTTGGAGTTTATGATGATACAGCCGCGGCCTATCGGCTGGCGATTGGTGCCAATGGCAATATCGGGCGGCCACAAATATTCTTTTTTTTCGGCCGGGTCAGGCAACGCCATCGGAGCGGGTGGCTTTGGAGTTTATGATGATACAGCCGCGGCCTATCGGCTGGCGATTGGTGCCAATGGCAATATCGGCATCGGTTCGGCCACGCCCGCGGCCAAGCTCGACGTGGCATCGTTCGGTGGTGAACTTGTTCATCTTATCGGCGGCGGTCCGTCCTTGAGTTTTTACGACAGCAACACGGGCTACGCGCGCCACGCCCTTCAGTCCCTCGGGGGAGGTTTGAATTTTCTGACGGACAGCTATCTCACAGGCAACGGACCGTTCAACTACATGGTCATCAACAACGCCGGTAACGTGGGCATTGGCACGGCCGACCCGCAAGCCAAGCTTGATGTGAACGGCACGACGCGAACCAAAGTGCTAACCATTACCGGTGGGGCAGATATTGCCGAGCCATTTGAGATTTCGGCCTCTGAAATTGCCAAAGGTTCCGTGGTGGTCATTGACGCGGACAATCCAGGGAAACTCAAACTAAGCCAACACGCCTATGACGAGCGCGTGGCCGGCGTGGTCAGCGGCGCTCGCGGCGTCAATCCGGGCATCAGTCTGTACCAGGAAGGTTTGATGGATGGCACGCAGAACGTGGCTCTCAGCGGGCGGGTTTACGTCAAGGCGGATGCATCATTCGGCGCGATTAAACCCGGCGATTTGCTCACGACTTCCGAAACGCCCGGCCACGCAATGAAAGTGACAGATCACTTGCGGGCGCGTGGAGCGGTCCTCGGCAAGGCTATGAGCGGACTGAGCAAAGGCACGGGCACGGTACTCGTCCTCGTCACGTTGCAGTAGGATAACCGCCCATCATCGGACGCGAATGACGACGACCCAACCAACATCGTGGCGAGGTGCTGTCCGGGCTCAATGTCTGACTTTCCTTTGCATCTGTTTCTTTTTCAGTTCCAGCGTCTCATCCAAAAGCGCCGATTGTCCAACAGTCCCGTTCTGGTTCCAAATCGGGCCTTCTCCGCTGATCATCAACCCGGCCAATCCCACCGACGGGCAGGGCCCTGATTCCGGGATGGTCCGTGATCTGGTCATTGATCCATTCGGCTCGAGCGACCAGATCATCTACATCGCCACCGACAGTGGTGGGCTTTGGAAGACTCAAGACGGAGGAGCGACCTGGGTGCCCAAGACTGATTTCCTGCCCTCACTGAACATCGGAGCCATTGCACTCGATCCCGGAAACCCATCTATCGTGTATGCCGGCTCGGGCAACGCCGAAAACCAATTTGCCTCTTCGGGCGCCGGCCTCTACAAATCCAGCGACGGCGGTGAAACTTGGGTGGTGCTGGGTGCGAGCATCTTTACCAACTGCGCCATCAATCGCCTTGTTTTGCCTGCGCCAAATCTGTTGCTGGTGGCTTCCTCTTGCGGCTGCTTCCGATCCATAGACGGAGGGCAGAATTTCGGAAGTAATCCTCCTCTGTATAACGATGGACTCCCCATCATTAGCGGGAACATAACGGACCTGGACGTGGACACCGCGATCCCGACCACAGTCTATGTCTCGATCTGGGGTTTCGGCATATTCTCTTCCACAGATAGCGGTGCCACTTTCCCGGCTGGAGCAAACATCTTTACTCCTGCCAGAGGAGCGCCCGCCTCGGTGGGCTATATCACCTTCGCCCAATCCAAGCAGCCAGACAGGCGCACCATGTACGTCGTTGCGCAACTATTGTCGGGTCCTGCCAACACCGGAGTATTTAAGTCTGTTAATTTGGGTCTAAGCTGGACCAACGTCAGCGTAAATACCAGCGATATAGAAGTCTCGCCCGTCGGTTACTGGGGCACCGTTGGAGTGGATCCTCAGGACGCGAAGCGACTTTATGTTGGAGCGCGTGCTCTTTACCTGGTAACCGATGGTGGCGTCTCGGGGATTACTGCGGCCAGCCGGATTGACTTGTCAAAGGTTCACGCGGATCAGCATGCGCTCGTGTTCAGTCCACCGAGTCACGTCACGGGGCCTGCGCCAACTCGATTCTATACTGGAACTGACGGCGGCCTGGCTACGACAACCAACTCCGGTTCTAGTTGGACGTTGCTCAACGGAAGCAGCGCCTGCTTCTTCGGAAACGGATCGCTTGCCACAATTTTGTTTCGGAAGATCGACATCGGAAGATACAGTACGGCAAATAATCTTTACACGTACGGCGCTGCCCAAGACTTGGGCGTGAGCGTTCATCGGCCGGACTGTCGCGGGAGTCCTTGGCTGTTTGGTCAGGGAGGCGATGGCAATTCCGTCGCCGTGGACCCTCTCGATCCCCGACATGCCATCGTGTCCACGGGCGATGGAACCTATAGCACCACCGATGGCGGGGCCAGCGGCACTCCGAGTTGGCAACAAAGTGGTAAAGGATTGACTTCCGTTAATTTCCTGATGTTCTACGATCCCAAGGGGCAATTCGTCTATGCCGCTGGGAGCGACAACATCCTATACCAGAGCGCTGACAATGGAAACAGCTTCACCGCGATACGTACTTTTTCTGCCCAGGTTTACGACCTCAGCATAGCAACTATCGACTCGAGCACGATTTGGGTTGGATTGGGCGACGGAACTGTCCAGCGGACTGCGAATGCCAAAGCAGGCTCGAACGCAAACTGGACGTCCATCGCCATTGCTGGTGGCCCTCGCAGTCCCGTGACAGGAATCGCGGTTGATCCTGCTAACACAAGTCAGGCTGTCGCTGTTTTCCGCCCTTCTGGGAGTTCTACGAGAGTGGCGTTTCGAACCGTGGACAACGGGGCGAGCTGGATGGACATTTCAAGCAACTTACGAGGTGTGCCGCTGAATGCAGTGGTCATTGATCCCAATACTTCTCCTCACGCAATCATTGTTGCGACCGACACCGGCGTTCAGCGCAGCATGGACTTCGGAGCAACATGGCAACCCCTCGGTTTCGCGCTGCCCAACGTGCACTGCACTTCACTGGCCATCGATCCAAGCGCAACTCCCTCGCTTCTTCGAGTCGGCACCTATGGCCGCAGTGTGTTTGAATTGGCATATCAACGAATTTACGTGGACGGCAATAGCACTTCGGCAACGCAAGATGGCACGTTGGAGAATCCTTTTCACACGCTTCTTCAAGGATTGAACGTTCCGCCAAGTGGGGCCGCTCGGTTTGTCAACATTCAGAGCGGAGACTATGCCGTTGGGCCAATCACATTGACTCAGTGCGCCACGCTCAACGCTCTCAACGGGGTCGTCAGGATTCATTGACGCAACTGCCAACGATGTTATGAAAACGATTTCTATTGCGTCGGCACGCTTACGGGCGGTGGCTATTCTATTGATAGCGTTATCGGTGAGCCCGCCGCAGGTGTTGAGCTGAGTGGCGGACCTTACACGCTCGAAAGTGGTTTCTGGCCGGGCATCGCGGCGTTCACCATGCCGCAATGGGTTCTGCGCGACACCAGTGGTCCACCGGCGCGGTTTGGTCATGCGATGGCTTACGACAGCGCGCGCGGCGTCACCGTGATGTACGGTGGCGGGCAGGCCGTTCCTAATGTCGGCTACGTGGGTTTCGGCGAGGTCTGGGAATGGAATGGCGCCCAATGGCGGCAGCGAACGACTTACAATTCCTCCAACGCCTGGCACCAGGATGGGAATGGCTACTGGGTTCCCAACTATGGCGATACCCCGGCAGGCCGCCTGCAACATGCAATGGCTTACGATAGCCGCCGTGGCCGTGTGGTGATGTTCGGCGGACGCAGCGCCAGCCCGGGAGGTGGCGATTTTTTCTTCGGCGACACGTGGGAATGGGACGGTTTGCGCTGGCAATTCCGTGCAACCAACGGGCCGGTTGCCCGCATTAGCCACACGATGGCTTACGACGAATCCCGAGGTGTCACGGTGATGTTCGGCGGCTTCAGTTCCGGGGACTTTGGGAACGTATGGGAATGGGATGGCGTTTCATGGAAAGGTTTTACTCCGACGAACGGACCCGCTTCCAACTACAGTCAGGACGCCGGCAGCATGGCGTACGATAGTGTTGCGCGCGAGATCTTCTACGGACCAACCACCGACGGTTTCACGCTAGGATTTTTCTGGTCCTGGGACGGCCATGACTGGCACAGCCGCGGGGCAGGCTTTACTCCAACGATCTACAGTCCCGCATACGGAGCAATGGTCTTTGACGACTTCGGCCAGCAGTTCGTCTATTTCGGCGGGCAGAACGGATACCAGAATTTCTTTGGCGGCAACACAACGGCGTTTCTCAAATCGGGCACAAGCGCTTCGGGGAGCTGGTCAGTTTTGCCAGACGCCGGGCAAGGTTCGCTTTTTTCTGGCGGCGAATTCATCAACCTCTCCAATTTCCTCGCGATGCTGAACGCTCACGCCGATCCTGTTTCGCTTTTCCTCTGGAACCAATTTCCTCCGGACACACAACAAACTCTTGCCAACCCGAATGCAACCTCCGATGAGACTAAGTCCGTTCTGCGCACCAACCTGAGTAACATCATAAAAGGCAGTTCGATCTTCGACGCGTCCCGCTTCGCTGGCGTGAATCTCTCGGTCGAGACGCTTGTCCTTCAGCGGCTCAATCCTAAAGGGCCGGATTTAATTCGCTTTAACCGGTTGCTTCTGGAAGACGCCTATCCAATCGAAATCCTCAGAAGCCCTCCCACGCCGTCCGGACGCATGAGACTTGCGGCGGCATATGATTCGCGACGCCATGCCGTAGTCACCATGGGCGGCTTGTACGACCCCGGCGCCAGTCAACCGGTCGGCAACGAAACCTGGGAGCTGTTGGCGGTCGAGCGACTCGTCATCAACGAACAACCGTTGAGCCAATACCGCGCGCCGGGCGACACTGCGGTGTTTCGCGTCGCTGCGAGCGGCCCGAAAGGAACCGCTTTGAATTACCAATGGTCATTTGGAAATCAGCCTCTCACGGACGGCGGACGCATTTCCGGCGCGCAGAGTGCGGCGCTGCAAATCGCTAATGTTGGCGCTGCCGATGCAGGACAGTATCAGGCGCAGGTGTCGGCTGGTCGCGACGCCGTTCAAAGCTCGCCGGCGATTCTCACGCTGAATCCGAAATTGCAGATTTTCCGAATCGCTCCGGCCTTCGATCTGCTCTGGGGCTCATCGAACATCGTTCTCGAACATTCCGACGTGGTGACAAGCAATTGGGTCGCGGTGCCCGGCGCAAACAGTCCGTTTGATATTGCGCCGGTCGGAGCTGGAAAATTCTTCCGGCTCCGACCTACAGAATAAGGCACGCATGGAGACCAGGATGCGATTGATTCTCCAAGCCTCGCGTTGGACGCTGCTGTTGACTCTCGTGCTCGGTCGCGTCGCGGCGCCGGTGCATGCACAGAACATTTACGTTGATCCCGGAAACTTCGGTCCCAGCAATGGCACCCCGGATCATCCATATCCCACGCTGTCGAGCGCTGCGGCGGCCGCGCCTGCGGGGAGCACGCTGGTCTTGCGGGGATACCAATACACGAACGCTTTCACCATTACTTACCCAGAAACCGGGCCTCTCCCGCTCATCATCAACAAGAACCTGAAGCTCACGACGCAGGATGGTGCAGCGCAGAGTGGGCAACCGCTCGGCACTCAGCGGTTGTGGCAACTGACCGGGGAGACCGATTACGAGTGGCAGGTGAGCACTCCCGGCCAGACGGTAACGAGATTCGGAGTGCTGGGGACTGACCTGGGTTCCTCGTTCGAGCATGGGGATCGGATTTATTTCCTGTTTGGCGATACCATCCCATCGTTCAATGCCCATGAGAAGCGCCC
This sequence comes from Verrucomicrobiota bacterium, assembly GCA_003218935.1. GTDB lineage: Bacteria > Verrucomicrobiota > Verrucomicrobiia > Limisphaerales > AV2 > AV2. Next base: position 842 of record QHPA01000205.1, on the reverse strand, counting down.
CAAGGATACCGATAGCGTGGCGTGGATTCCAGCCGACACCGATCCGGAAAAACCGGTGTCCCTTAACTTCATCACAGCCGATGACGGATATTATGGTACGCCGAACATCCACGTTCCGCCGGGTGTGCCAAGGGTCATCTGACAGCAGACATGTGTAGTACCGTTGAGCGGCTTCAGCGCCAATGGGCAAATGTATGTCTTCTTCTCGACAGATCGTTATCCGGTGGGCACTAACGATTGTAACATGGGAAGCTCCGTTCTGACAAAGCTGAATCGTTTCGACAACCCCGAGGGCTGGTTCGATTACCTTTACGATGTTTCCTGCCGCCCTGAAATTTGCCCTTCATTTACGAACAAAGGTAAATTCATCAACATCGCGCCAGTCGTTGTGACAAATGCCGGCTTCCACGACCTCATCCAAGAAATCGGAAAGGGTGAAGGCGTACTGCTGTGGGGCAGCGGCTTGTATCACAAGAGCAATCCGTACTTGGCTTTTCTCCCGCTCAACGCAATCGAAGACCCGACCGCATGGAGTTACGCGGTGACCAATGGCGCAGGCAACTTCGTGCGCTGGAGCACAAATGAATCTGATGCCACATGCCTTTTTGATCAGCCCTGGTTGCCGCCCGAAGCAGAAGGCGGCATCGGCGAATTGTCGGTTGCTTCCATTCCTTACGTGGACGCACACGGGAACAGAACGAACAAGTGGATCATGACTTATAATCATCTCACTCCATTCGGGATCCATTATCGCGTCGCCGATAAGCCATGGGGTCCATGGGAAGGGCCTTATGTTCTGTTCGATCCATCGCTCGATCGCGGCATTGGTCACTTCATGCAGG
>QHPA01000204.1 GCA_003218935.1 Verrucomicrobiota bacterium | reverse complement strand
GACGGCACAGGCGAGCGGCGTGCCGCCATAGGTCGAGGCGTGGGTGCCGGGTCCGAGCAAATCCGCATACGGCGCGCGCACCCAAAACGCGCCGATCGGAAAACCGCCGCCCAGGGACTTCGCCATCGACACACCGTCGGGAAGAAAACATTCCGCGTTCCGCGTTCCGCGTTCCGCGTTTTCCAGGATTCGCTGGAAGCTTTGAAAACGTCCCGTGCGAAAATATCCGTCCTGCACGCCATCGAGGAACAGCAAGAGCTTCTTCTCGTCGCACAACTGGCGCAAGCCGAGGAGATACTCCGGCCTGGCCGCAGTGATTCCACCTTCGCCCTGGATGCCTTCGATGAGCACCCCAATGGTCGCGGGCGAAATCGCGGCACGCACGGCGTCGAGGTCGTTGTACGGCACGTGGCGGAAGCCGGGCACAGCCGGTTCAAAGCCCTTCTTCCACTTTTCCTGGCACGTCGCAGCGATGCCCGCCAGCGTTCGGCCGTGAAACGAATTCAGCGCCGTGATGATTTCGTAGCGGCCTTCGCCGTGGCCAAACTTGCGCGCCAGCTTGAACAATCCCTCATTGGCTTCCGCGCCGCTGTTGCAGAAAAACACTTTGCCGGGCGCGAGCAGGTTGACCAGCGCTTCAGCCAGGCGTCCCTGCGGTTCTGTGTAATAAAGGTTCGAGACGTGGACGAGTTTGGTGGACTGTTCGACCAGCGCTTTGGTGATCTCCGGATGCGCGTGGCCGAGACAACAGACCGCGATGCCCGCGCCGAGGTCGAGATAACGCCGCCCCGCCACATCGTAGAGATAACTGCCCGAGCCGTGGCTCAAGGCCAGCTCAAACCGCGCGTAACTGGGAACGACATGCTTGTGGAACAACGCTTGAATCGCAGCCACGTCGTTGCGGACGATGGCAGGAGGCGGAGGAACGATTTCTTTCATGGTTTCAAAACATCAAACATCGAACATCGAACGCTGAACATCGAACGAACCGGCCGGGCGGAACAAACCTCGTTCGCTGTTGGATGTTGGCGGTTCATCGCTGGTTCACAGCACGACCTCTGTCCCGACGCCTGCGTCGGTGAAAATCTCCAGCAAAGTGGAATGGTCCACCCGGCCGTCCACAAACGACACCTTGTCCACGCCGGCCTTGAGCGCGGCCACCGCGCTGTCCACCTTCGGAATCATGCCTTTGTCTATAACACCGGCCTGTTTGAGTCCATCCACTTCACCAATTTGGAGGTGCGAAATCACGCTCTGCGGGTCTTTGGGGTCGCGCAGCAAGCCGGGCACGTCACTCATGAACACGAGCCGCTTCGCCTTTAACGCGATGGCCGCCTGCGCCGCGGCGAGGTCGGCATTACAGTTGTAAACTTTGCCGTCCTCGCCGAGGGCCGTGGGGCTGATGACCGGTGTGATGCTGCGGCGAATGCACTCGCGTAACGGTTCGGTGTTCACCGCCGCCACCTCGCCGACAAAACCGATGTCGAGGTCTTCGCCGGACGGCCCTGGGAGGAAAAGCCTTCGGCAGGTAAAAATCTCCGTGCCGGAAAACCCGCGCGCCTTGCCGCCGAGCGCGTTGATGGTTTTAACGATCTGCGGATTGATCTCGTTCGACAACACGCGCTCGACCACGTTCACGGCGGCTTCGTCGGTGACGCGCATGCCCTGGAGGAAATCGGCCTTGAGTCCGGCGGCATCCATCGCGCGGGTGATGGCTTTGCCGCCGCCGTGGACGACGACCGGGTTGATGCCGACGGCTTCGAGGAACACGACGTCGCGTGCCACACCATCGCGCACGTCCGGGTCGGGCGAGTCCATGAAACTGCCGCCGTATTTGACGACGAACGTCTGGCTGCGGAAACGCTGAATGTACGGCAACGCTTCGAGCAGCACTTCGGCTTTGGAAATGAGGTCGCGCATCAATTACGATTTACGATTTACGATTTACGATTTGTTTTCGAGTCGCGTCACTCGCTGCTTTTTCTGCGACGATGAGCAGGAGCGGGCTTCCCAACTTGTATGGCTGACAATCGTGCGAGCCATACAAGATCAGCTTTGGAGATGAGGTCGTGCATGTGAAGTCAAAGTTTTTCAGAAAACAGCGAAATTCTTCCTGAATATGCATAAGTCTAACCTCCGAGCGAAGCCGGATCGCTCACGTCGCCTTTGTTGAACTCCACGTAGGCTTCGGTCAGGTCGGCCGCGTAAATCACGGAACTGGCCTTGCCGAGGTTCAGATTGAGGTGCAAGTCGAATTCCTTTGCCGCGACGGCAGCACAGAGTTGCTTGAAAGCGGCTTTCGTCGGCTGGCCGCGCTTGAGGCTCCAGAGAATTTTCCGGGGAGCATACGCGGCTCGCGTGTTTAACGAGTCGGCCCGACTCGTTCCGGCGGACGAGCCGTCCGCCGAAGCACGCCGGCGGCGTGCGCTCCCCAAAGGCGCGCTGTAGCCGATGTCCACCTTTTCTTCGACGACTTTGGCGGACGAATAGCCGAGCGCGTCAATGATGCGGCCCCAGTTGGGATCGCCGCCGCTCCAACTGGTCTTCACGAGCGCGCTGTTCGCCACGGCGCGCGCCGCGGCGTCGGCTTCGGCGCAATTTCGCGCGCCGTGGACGCGCACGGTGACAAAGCGCGACACCCCTTCGCCGTCGCGCACAATCATCTTCGCTAGTTCGAGGCAGACGTGGTTGAGAGCGGATTGGAACATCTTCAAATCGCGGTGGGGCGAGGGTACCGACGAGCCGGCTCGCGAGGAGGCTCGCCCCACCAACGGCGGATTCCCCGCGAGCCCGTTCGCCAGCACGAGCACCGTGTCGTTCGTGCTCATGTCGCCGTCCACGGTGATGCGGTTGAAACTGTTCGCGACGGCCTCCTGCAACGCGGCTTGAAGCGGTTTGGCTTCGATGGCGGCGTCCGTGGTGATGAAGCAGAGCATGGTCGCGTGCAGTGCACGGGCACTGTTTGCAGCGGCGTGAGGAATGGCCGGTGGCCGCGCGCCAGTGCCACTCATGCCGGGTTGAATCATGCCGGCCCCTTTGCAAATGCCGCCGATGCGGACCGTCTTTCCTCTCAGTCTGAACTCAACCGCGATTTGCTTGGGCAGCGTGTCGCTGGTCATGATGGCTTCGAGCGCATGATTAGCACATTCGGCAGCGTTGTCGAGCAGCCTGACCGCGTCGAGGATACCCGTTTTCACGTTCTCCATCGGCAACATCACGCCGATGCGCCCGGTCGAGCCGACCAGGACGTGTTCTGTCCTGATGTAGCGTCGTGTGTCCCCACGCGAGTTCGGCGGCTGCGGACAGCCGACTCCACAGCGAGTCAATGCTTCCGCCGTGACACGCGCCATTTCTATCGCGTCCTTCAAGCCCCGCCTGCCAGTGCAGGCATTGGCGTTGCCCGAATTCACTACGATGGCCTGGGCAACGCCCTTTTTCACGCGATCGAGGCAGACTTTCACCGGCGCGGCGCAAATCTGGTTCGTCGTGAACATGCCGGCGAGCGTCGCCGGGACTTCCGAAACGATGAGCGCGAGGTCGCGTTTCCGGCCTTTCGCCGATCCTTTTCCGGTGCCGAGGCGTTTGATATTGCAGAAGACCCCGGAGGAGAGGAAGCCTTTCGGAGCGACGATGGAACCGGGAACCGTTCTGAACTTTGCCTTCATTAAATTGGTTTTGTCCGCGAATGACGCGAATAAACGTGAAGGAGGACTTGAATTGACAGGCGTCCCCTTGCACCCGGACCAGGCGTCTGTTGCCGGAGGACAAAAGAAGAAAGCTTCATGATATTCGCGCTGATTCGCGTAATTCGCGGATAGAAAAACTGTTGGTCAAGGCAGCCCGGCCGTTTCGGGGAAGCCGAACATGATATTGAAGCATTGGACGGCCTGACCGCCAGCGCCCTTGACGATGTTGTCCAGCGCGCTCATGACGATGAGACGGCCGGTGCGGGGGTCGAGCCGCCACGCGATCTCAAGCACATTCGCGCCGATGACATTCTTGATGTCGGGCAGTGATTTGCCGTCGAGCAGGCGGATAAACGGTTCATTGCCGAAGGCGGAGTGATAGCAGATCGAGATTTTTTCGGCGACCGCGTCCATCGTGGCCGCGTTTGATAAACCAGAGACAGGCGAGACGCCTGTCCTGCTTTGGAAATGTTCAGCCGGCGCGAGGTAAATCGTGGTGAGAATGCCGCGACTCACCGGAATCAAGTGCGGTGTGAACTGGATGGTTACCGGCGTTTGCGCAGCGAGCGAAAGTTCCTGTTCGATTTCCGACAAATGCCGGTGCTTCGGGATGCCGTAAGGACGCGCGCTTTCGTTGCATTCCACGAACAGATAGTCTTGTTCCAGCTTTCTGCCCGCGCCACTGACGCCGCTGATCGAGTCAGCGATGATGCCGGTCGGCCGGATCAAGCCCTCGCGCAGCAAGGGAATCGTCGGCAGCAAAATGCTCGTCGGATAACAGCCGGGCGACGCGACGAGCGGCGCGTTCCTGAGTTGCGCGCGATAAATTTCCGGGAGGCCGTAAACCGATTTCTTGAGCAAGTCGGGCGCGGGATGGTCGTGCGCGTAGAACTCTTTGTAAGCCGCGGGGTTCTTCACGCGGAAATCGGCGCTCAGATCGATGACCTGGCAACCGAGTTGGAGGAGGGGAAGGGCGTATTCCGCGGCGACACCGTGAGGGAGGGCGAGGAAGACCGCCTCGGCCTGCTTGGCGAGCAACTCGGCGTTTGGCTCAGAGAAGCGGAGCGTCCTGGCGCGCGGAAGATGCGCGAACTTTCGGAAGGCCTGCGCGATGGTTTGGCCCGCGTATTGGCGCGAGGTGACGGCGGTGAGTTCGGCGTGCGGGTGGTTGAGGAGCAGGCGCACCAGTTCTTCGCCGGAGTAGCCGGAGGCACCTACGATAGCGACTCTTTTGTTCATGGCATTTGTCCGTTGTCAGTCGTCAGTGGACCGTTGTTGTGCGGCAACATCGGACATCTTGCAAC
>QHPA01000543.1 GCA_003218935.1 Verrucomicrobiota bacterium | reverse complement strand
CTGCTGCTGCGCGGGCGGCCGATTCTCCCGCTCCTTCTCCGCAGGCGACGAATGTCGCGAAGGCCAGTCCCCTGGCGGGCATGGACGCGTTGGATGACAAGCACAAGCTGGCTATCGGCGACCGCCTGAGCTTCAGAATCGTGGAGGACGAGGAAGATCCCAAGCCCCTCCTCGTCACCGATTCAGGGGAGCTGGAGGTTCCTTACATCGGTCGCTATCCCGCGGTGAACATGTCGTGCAAACAGTTGGCGCGCCAGCTCAAGATCGAATTGGAAAAGGAGTATTATTATCAGGCCACCGTGATCATAGCAGTGGATGCGATGACGAAGAGCCGGGGCAAAGTGTACCTCGTCGGCCCGATCCGTGTGCCTGGGCCCCAGGACATTCGCCGACAAACGTAACGTCAAGGTCACGCGCAAAGGAATTTCCCGCGGCGCCGATCAGACGTTCACCGTCGATGTGGGAGAAATTCTGCAAAAGGGCAAAACCGACAAGGACCTGGTGCTGGAGCCCGGGGACCTCGTTTATGTGCCTGAGCGACTGATCCTGTTTTGAGGATTCCAGTTGAAGCAACTCCTTCATCCGCCGCTCAACCATCTACACACTACGTCGTCTGCACGAAACCTGGAAACACTCGGGCGCATCTTGGCACTACCACCATATCGAGTCCGGTCTGCAAGATACGCGAAGACCCCTCACCCTTCCCTCTCCCCATCCGATGGGGAGAGGGTGGCCTTCGGGCCGGGTGAGGGGAATACGTGCGGCACATCAGCTGGGTGGTTGCGTCGAGTTACGCCCGAAACGCTCTCAATCAACGCCAGTGAATCGCGGTCAAACCTTTAATCCGTAACTTTTGTGACCCACTCAAATCTACCTGTTCCTGCGTCGGAGTACCCGCTGGCCGGGCCGATGGACCAGGACGCCAACCTGCTCCCGTCGTTTCACATCCAAAGGTTCTTCACATTTCTGCTGAAGTACTGGTGGGTGCCGGTCCTCACCCTCGCGCTCAGCCTGGGCGGGGCGATCTGGTACTTTTTTTGGGAGCCGCCCACTTACGTTTCCAAATCGCGGATGTGGGAGACGGTGACACTGCGTCTGCCGGAGGGCGCCATGTTCAGCGAAGACATGCAGAACTTTCTGGGCACGCAAACCGAACTGCTCGAGAGCGGCCAGCTTCGGCAGTTGGCGCTGGCGCGCCTGAGCGCGCCCAGGACGAATGCCATTCCGCTGGGCAAGGACGGCCAGCCGCTCGAGGTACAAATCCGGGTCAGACAGGCGGCCAAAAGTTCGGTGTTCGAACTCGAGGCCAGCGCCGCGGATGCGGCCTACGTCCAGGCCTACCTGAGCGCGCTCATGATTGAGTATATTCAGTACAAAAAAGACATTCGCAAAGTCGTGTCGGGAGACACACTCGCTTCCATCTCGGAGCAGGTGCTGCGTCTGGAGCGGGATTTGAAGTCGGAACAGGATAATCTCGTCGCCTTCCAGCGCACCAACAACCTGGCGATCGTCCAGCAGGAAGCCACCATTGCCGGGGGCTCCCTGGCGAGACTCAGTACCGAACTTTCCGACGGCATCCTGCAAACCCAACTCCTCGAATCCAGGGCGCTTGGTCTCCAGTCCAACGCGCCGCTCGGAGGCAACGTGTCTGTCGATCTCAATGGCCCGTTGCTCGGCGCCGATTCCGAAATCCCTTCGACCGGAACCAGCGAGCGCCAGGGTGCCTCCCGGGACCTGGAACTGCTCAAGCTTTGCAGATTCAACGCGCTGAGAAACTCATCGAATTGGTCCGCAACCAGAGCCGGGAACAGATCGCGGCGGCGCAGCAGGTCCTCAAACTGAAGATGAACGGCATCCAGACCTCCATCAAAGAGTCCTTGGGCAAGGTCCTCGCAGCCAACGATCGCATCGCCGACGCCGAACGGATGAAAATGAACATCAGTCGCATTCAATTTCAATATGACCGTGTGGTGAACCTCCTGCAGAACGTCGATATCAGCCGGAACATCGACCAGGGGACCCTGGCCATTCTGGACCCGGCTTCGGAGGCGACGCGCTCGTACAAACAGGACGTGAGCCTGCTGGCGATGGCCTTGGCCGCGGGACTGCTCGCGGGATTCGGTTGCGTGTTCCTCGTCGCCGTGCGCGACGATCGGTTCATCACGCTCACGGACGTAATCGAGAAGTTGGGTGACGCCGTCCTCGGCCAGGTGCCCGAGGTGCGCAAACGCCGGCGAAAAAGTCCGCTCCCCTTGCTGGAGATCGACGATGACCGGCACGTGTATGCGGAATCGTATCGCAATCTGCGTTCGGCGCTCCTGTAGCAGGGGACCGACGGCCAGCGCCCCAGGGTTTTGCTCGTCACGAGCGCCGTGCCGAACGAAGGAAAATCCACTGTCGCCGCAAACCTGGCGCGGATCCTGGCCCTGGGCGGTTCGCGAAATCATCCAGACCAATTCGCTGCCCAATTTCTTCTTCGTCTCCAGCGGCGGGCGTTTGAGCAATCCCGGTGATCTCTTTCTGAACCCCGCCCTGAGCCAGGTGCTGGCCTGGGCGCGCCAGCACTTCGATTATGTGCTGATCGACAGCAGCCCGGTATTCGCAGCCGATGACACCGCCACGCTCGCCCCGATGGTGGATGGCACGCTGTTCGTGGTGCGGAACCGGTTCTCCCGCCCGCGCCCGGCGCGTGAAGCGCTCGAACTCCTCTTTCAACGGCAGGCCAAGGTGCTGGGCCTGGTGTTCAACCGCGCGGACGCCTCGGAGCGTTCGCACTATTCGCACTATTAGTACCGTGACAAAGAAATTTCGATGTACGTCAGGCAGGGCGTGTCACTCCGTGCGCGTCGGGAACGGATGCGACGCGCACGGAGGGGCGTAACTCGACACCACCACCAAGCTGATGTGACGCACTTGTTCCCCTCACCCGGCCTCCGGCCACCCTCTCCCCATCGGATGGGGAGAGGGACAGGGTGAGGGTGGTCTTCAGAAATCTTGCAGACCTGACTCGATATGGTGGTAGTGCCAAGTTGCGGCGCGCACGGAGTGAAGCGCCCTACCCTGCTGGCCTTTGCGACGGCGGGAGCTTTAGGATGTAACGAAATCTCCCTGTTGTCGTACTAGACGAATTGTGAAAAGAAATTTCCAATGACTGTCGGTGGGGCGAGACTCCGTCGAGCCCTAATTCCTGTCCGTTGGAGATTAGGGCTCGACGGAGTCTCGCCCCACCCGCTTGGTGGTTCATGAGCAATTCCAAAAGGAACAAGGCTGACGCACCGAACGAGTGAACTCACGCGGCAACATTCTGCGCGTCTGGCTGCCGGTCGCCTTGTTCGGCGTCCTCTGGGCAGACCTGATTCGGCAGCTCAGTTATACGTGGGAAACCAACGAGCAATATGCTTACGGCTGGTTCGTGCCGATTCTCGCGCTGGCCCTGTTCTGGAAACGATGGTTGACCCGGCCATCTGTTGGCAGGGACAACGGGACGAGAGGACCACGGGACTACGGGACCACGGGACTACGGGACCGCAAGGTCCGTGGTCTGCGGTCTGTGGTCCGTAGTCTCCTAGTCAGTGGTCCGTGGTCCGTGGTCCGTGGTCCCGTGGCCCTTACGACGCTCGTAGTCCTTCTTGCCTTGTGCTTGCTGCCGATCCAGGTCGTCTACGAGATCAACCCGGACTGGCCGCTTCCCGGTTGGTTGATGGCGCTGGTTGCGGTTGGGATTTCCCTCTACGCAGTTTTCCTCATGGGCGGTTTCGCCAACCTCACCGTGGAAGTCCTCGGCTGGTTCAACATCCCGGCGTTGCAGCGCGGCAACTTGATCGAGATCAGCATGGGCGTCGTGGGTATCGACGAAGCCTGCAGCGGCATCCGTTCGTTCCAGTCCATCTTGATGGCCGCGTTGTTTTTGGGCGAACTGTATCTGCTGAAGTGGCGCCGGCGGATTCTGTTGCTCCTCGGCGGTGTGGCCCTGTCGTTTTGTCTGAACGTGGTTCGGACCTTGATCCTCACCTGGCACGCTTCAACAGCGGGACTGTCGGCCCTGGAAAAATGGCACGACCCGGCCGGCATGATGATTTTTCTCGTCTCCTTCGCCTGCCTCTGGGCTATTGCAGGATGGCTGAAGCGGAAGACCACGGACCACGGACCACTGACTACGGACCACGGACTACTGACCACGGACCACACCACTCCGAGCCCTCAACCCTCAGCTCTCAACCTTCAACCTTCCCTTCCCGCCCGCTACCTCCTCGCAATCGGTTGCTGGGCACTTTGCGTCCTCGCGCTGACTGAGTTGTGGTACCGCGTTCACGACGCGCAAGCCACCGGCGTTTATTACTGGACGGCAAATTTCCCTACGAACAATCCCACTTTTGCAACGATTGAACTCAATGAAAAGGTGCGTCGGAACCTGCGTCATGACGTCGGCAGCACAGCCAAATGGACGGAGGACGACGGCACTGAATGGAGCGGTTTCTTCTTTCGCTGGAACCCGGGACCGATTCGTTCGATCATTTCTGCCCGACGACACCGGCCCGACGTATGCCTTCCCGGGTCCGGGTTTCGACTGGTGACTGATGCGGGACTCGATTATTTTAAGGTCGGCACCCTACAAATCCCGTTTCGCGAGTACACGTATGACGCAAACGGCAGGCTCGTCCATGTCTTTTTCTGCCAATGGGAGGACGGCTCGGAAAAGCAGATCGGCATGTTGGGCTCCAATGGAGCCGATCGCGTGCGCACGGCCCTGTCCGGCAGACGACACCTGGGACAACAAACGTTGGAGTTGGTTCTCTCGGGCTACGCCTCTCTGGTTGAAGCCGGGCAGGCGGTCAGAACACGGTTGCCGGCGCTGGTCACAACCACAAGTCGATCGATCAGCCAAGTTTCAGACGAGTCTGAATTGGGC
>QHPA01000203.1 GCA_003218935.1 Verrucomicrobiota bacterium | reverse complement strand
CCCGCCGTCGCGGTGCCGTCGCTTGTGGCGTAATCCACCGTGACGACGTTGGTGAATTCGCCGGCGAGGGTGACGGCAATCAGGGCTATGCCTCCGTTCTCCGCCACGCTGAATGAAGGCTGAGAGAAATGCAGACCGGCGCCGGTGTCGGCGATATAAATCTGCGCCGTGCTCGGAGACCCTAAAGTCACGCCAGCGCCCGCCGGGTCGCTCAAGACCAGGTTGAAATATTCAGTGTCTTCCGCGAGTCCGTCGTTGCGGACGGGAACCACGATGGTCTTCGTAGCTTCGCCCAGGCCAAATGTGAGCGTGCCATTCGTAGCGACGTAATCCGGACCTGCCTTGGCCGTACCGTCGCTGGTCTCAAATCGAACGGTCATCTCCCGGCCGGTTGTGCCTTGCCGGACGACGCTCACGATGGCCGCACCGTCCGCCTCGGATACGGTGTAGCTGGAAGAACCAAACTGGAGGTAAACCGGCGCGGGAAGCGCGTCATAAATATACAGCACGTTGGTGGACCCGCCGGGATAATCGGCTAACTCCGCGCCGCCTGCCGGATCGCTCAACGTCAGGTACACCGTTTCGGTCGGTTCCGTGATGTCGTCATAAATGATTGGGACGAAGAACCCGGAATCCCATTGACCGGGTGCGAAAGTGATTGTGCCACTCGTCGCGATGTAATCCAGTCCGGCCGTGGCGGTGCCGTCGCTGGTGGCGTAGTGCACCGACACGGACCCGTTCGTGCTGCCAAAACGGTTTGTATCACCCAGACGCCATACCCGGATGTAAACGCCATTGGTGTTCCCCTCAGAAACGAAATACGCATTTGTGCTGAAAGAAATGATGGAAGGCGTTTGGGCCCAGGCGGGCGCGCCTTGATTCAGCCAGACGATAAACAGGATCAGGAAAGTTTTTGTTTTCATGACCGCTCTTGTTTCCCTCCCGAACTTCAACCCGATAGGGAGGCTAATATGTACACGGTTGCGCAAGGCCGAATCTTTCAAACATTCCGAATCTTTTTTTACCACTGAACCGGAAGCTCATGGCTAAAGTGTTTTTGGTTTCGGCTGCCCGCGGCTTCAGAAGCGGCACGGTCTCGCGGCTGGCAGGCAGGATGCCTGCGCTACGCAATTTCCCCTTGTGAACCGCGTGGTCAGTCGCGATAACTTCTGCGGTTCATGAACATACTGGAAGAACTGGAAGGGCGCGGACTGATCGCCGATTGCACGGACAGGAACGAGCTGAACAAAAAAGCCGGCTCTTCGCACATCACGCTTTACTGCGGTTTTGACCCCTCCGCCGAAAGCCTGCACGTCGGCAACCTCGTGCCGCTGCTCGCATTGCGCCGGTTCCAACTCGCCGGCCATCACCCCATCGCCGTCACCGGCGGCGCGACGGGTTCGGTTGGCGATCCGAGCGGCAAGGCGGCCGAGCGCCAGTTGCTTGCCAATGAGGTTCTGGAGCGCAATATCGCGTCGGTCAAGGAACAGCTCACGCGCTTGCTCGACTTCGATACGAAGACCAACCCCGCGCGACTCGTGGACAATGCTTCGTGGACGACCGACGTCAGCTACCTCGATTTCCTGCGCGACATCGGGAAGCATTTTTCCGTCAACCAGATGATGGCCAAGGAGAGCGTGCGCGCCCGGATGGAAGATCGGGAGGTGGGCATCAGCTACACCGAATTCAGCTACATGCTCCTCCAGGCTTACGATTTTTTCGTGCTCTGCCGCGACTACAACTGCGAGTTGCAGATCGGCGGCAGCGATCAATGGGGCAACATCACCGCGGGCATTGACCTCTGCCGCAAGAAACTTGGCAAAGAGGTTTACGGCCTGACGCTCCCGCTCATCACCAATGCCGACGGCACGAAGTTCGGCAAGACTGAGGCCGGCGCCGTCTGGCTCGAGGCGAAGAAAACCAGCGTTTACAGGTTCTACCAGTTCTGGATTCGCACCGACGACCTCGATGTCATTCGTTATCTGAAATACTTCACCTTCCTGGCCCGCGAAGAAATCAAGGCACTCGAGAAACTCCATGCCAAAGAGCCGGAGGCGCGTGCCGCTCACAAAGTGCTGGCCAGGTCCGTCACCGACCTGGTTCACGGATCCGGCGCCACTGCGGAAGCGGTTCGCGCCAGCGAGATTTTGTTCGGTGGGGGACTGCAGGGCATTTCGGAAACCACGTTCAACGAAATCGTCGGCGAAGTGCCGACCAAAGAAATCGAGAAGAGCAAACTGGACGGCGCAGGTTCACCGCTGGTTGACCTGCTGGTTCATTCGGCTCTTTCTCCATCGAAAGGCCAGGCACGAAAAGACATCGAGGGCGGCGGTGTTTACGTGAACAACGTTCGCGAGAGCAAGTCCAACCGCACCATCTCGACGAACGATTTGTTGTTTGGCAAACATCTGCTCCTGCGCAAAGGCAAGCGGAATTACGTCGTCGTGACGGCGAAGTGACGGCAGGTCAATCTTGCGGCCGGGCTTTGCGAAGGCGCTGTTCGACCTCCACCAGGCTGAGGAATGCGAGCGCTCCCAGGATCAGAATGGCAGCGGTCATCAACGATTTGACAGAGTCAACTATGTCTTTCTCACACTTACCGCCGCTCAAAAACTGGATTTGCGCCCGCGAGCGGCCTTTTCGTGCAAATAACTCCCCGGCTAACGTTGCCTGGTGTAAGGCTCCTCCTCCCAGTTGGTCGCGGGCCAAATGAACATATCGACGCTGCCGTCGTGACGCAGGGCCTCATCTTTGAGCTTAATCTTACTGCTTCCCCAACCCACGGTGTTGGTTCCCGTCCAGCCCTGCCAGAGGTGCCGATGCCATGGACAGGCTGCCACGATAAAGCGCGCGCCCCAGCGATTGACCTGGTCCCTGAGCCAGGTCCTTCCCTCCGGGGCGGTTTGTTGCCAGGGCCCCAGGTGATAGGCGTAACTGGTGGTGAAATCGCCGAAATATTCCCAACCCAGATCAATGGGAATGCGCCCGTGCGTCCGGTCGGACAGGCAGATAAACGTGTTTGTGTTTTCCACGTAACCCTTCTCCAGGTAGGGCGTGTTGCCGCCCGGAAACCCGAAGGTCTTGCGGCCGGGATTGACCAGGTAAAGGGGCGGACGGTCAATGTAATCTTCCCGGTACATCTGGATGCCCAGACCAATTTGGCGGAGGTTATTCATGCAGAACGCGCGCCGGCCACCTTCCTTGGCGCGCGCCAGCGCCGGCAGGAGCAGGCCCGCCAGGACCGCGATGATGGCAATCACAACGAGCAGCTCGATTAGCGTAAAAGCGGCCGGTGTTTCCTTCGTCATGCGACTCTGGTTCATGGTTGGTTTCTCCTGGCTCGGCGAGCTATTTGTTGCCTCGCTTTTTCCGCAGTTCTTTGAACAGCGCTTGCAACGGCAGCGTGTTGATGACGTCCGCCTTGGTGAGCCAGCCTTTGCGCGCGATGCCCGCGCCGAGGCGCAGGAAACCGGCGTGCTCATTGCGATGCGCGTCGCAATTGATCACACACTTTACGCCTTTGCTCTTCGCGTAAGGCCAGAGCCGCCAGTCCAGGTCGAAACGATACGGGTTCGCGTTCAGTTCAATCCACGTCCCGGTTTCAGCGCAGGCGTCGATGACGGCCTGCTGGTTGACCTGGTACGGCTCGCGTTCGAGCAGCAACCGGCCCGTCAAATGCCCGATCGTGTGGACGTACGGATTTTCGACAGCGCGGATGATGCGTTTGGTCATTTCCGATTCGTTTTGAGAAAAGCCCTGGTGAATGCTGGCGACGACAACATCCAGTTCGGCCAGCAGGTCATCGGGGAAGTCAAGCTTGCCGTCGGCCAGGATGTCCACTTCGCTGCCGGTGAGCAGGCGGAATTCGCTCCCTGCTTCCGCGATTTGCCCGTTAACCTTCTTCACCGCCTGGAGTTGTTCGCGCAGCCGTTTCGCATCGAGACCGTTGGCCACGAAGGACGACTTGGAGTGGTCGGTGATGGCCCAGTAATCGCAGCCAAGTTCGCGCGCGTAAGAGGCGATGTCTTCGAGCGCGTGCCGGCCATCGCTCCAGTTGGAATGATTGTGCAACGAGCCTTTCAGGTCGGTCCATTCGATGAGCCTGGGCAACTCGCCCTTCTCAGCGGCGGCAAATTCGCCTTTGTCCTCGCGCAATTCAGGCGGGATGTAAGGCAGGTCGAGCTGTTGGTAAAGTTCCTCCTCGGTCTTGCAGCGCAGCAGCAGCTTCGGGTCGCGCGTCTCCTCTTTCGCCTTGAACAGGCCGTATTCGTTGAGCCGCAACCCGCGTTCGATGGCGCGCTGGCGCATCACGATGTTGTGCTCCTTGTTTCCAGTGAAATACATCAACGCGTAGGGAAACTCGGTGTCGCTCACGACACGCAGGTCGGCCTGGATGCCGCCCTGCAAAATCACGCTGGCCTTCGTGTCGCCTTTGGCGCTTACGCTCACCACGCCGGGTTGGCTGGTGAAAAATCCGATGACGTTCGCCGGTTCCTTCGACGACACGAGGAAATCGATGTCGCCGATCAATTCCTTGTGCCGCCGGACACTGCCGCCGGTGCTGCAGCGGATCACGTCGGCGTGACCCCGCAGGCTGTCGAGCATCGGTTCGGCTGCCGCGAGCGCCTCGCTTAGCAAATGGCGCGTCGCGTAAGCGCGTTTGAATTCGATGCCTTCGAGAATTTTGCTCTGGGTTTTTTCGCCGAATCCGGCCAGCGTGGCGATCTTGCCCGCTTTGCAGGCGGCTTCGAGTTGGTCGATCGTTTCGATACCGAGCTTTTCGTTCAGCGCTTTGACCTTTTTGGGGCCCAGGCCGGGGATTTGGAGCAGCTCGACCAGGCCGGGCGGGATGGACGCTTTCAGTCCGTCGTAGTAAGCCAATTTGCCGGTGGTGACCAGTTCAGTGATCTTTTTTTGGATGCCTTCGCCGATGCCTTCGATTTCGGCAAGACGGTTTTCGGCGACGAGCTTTTGGAGCGGCCCGCCACAAGGTCTTTGTCCATGTGCGGAATATATGGAGTTCCCATTCGAAACTTCAATACATCAAATCAGGACACCGCCGATGGAAACGCCCACTTTCTATCGGCGCCGACTGGTGGTATTCTTGCTGCCGAAACACCGATGCAAAGTGGCGTCAGCTTTTCATGGCGAGGCAACGCATAGTTCCAACCGCGCTCACCATCGCCGGCTCCGACAGCGGCGGCGGCGCGGGAATTCAGGCCGATTTGAAAACGTTCGCTTCCCTCGGCGTGCACGGCGTCAGCGCCATCACCTGCGTCACCGCGCAAAATCCCAACCGCGTCCGTGCCATTCAGGCGTGCGATCCGAAAATCGTGCGACAGCAAATCGAAGCCGTGCTGGAGGGTTTGCGTCCGGCCGCGGTCAAAACCGGCATGTTGTTCTCCAGCGAAATTGTCCGCGTGGTCGCGCGTTGTTTCGAGGGAAGAAACCGACCGCCGCTCATCGTGGACCCGGTGATGAGCGCTACGAGTGGAGCATGTTTGCTTGAGTCGTCTGCGGTGCGAACCGTTCAATCGCAACTGCTCCCGCTCGCCGTGCTGGCGACACCAAATCTGGATGAAACAGCCGTTTTGGTTGGTCGGAAAATCGGGTCCGTCGAAGAGATGCGCGACGCTGCGCGCGAAATCAAATCGCGTTTCGGTTGCGCCGCGCTCGTGAAAGGCGGCCATTTGCGCGGTCTTCGGGAGGCGATCGACATCTACTATGACGGCAAAGTGGAGTTGCTGCTCAGCGCGCCGTTCGTCAGGGGCATGCGCCCGCGCGGGACGGGCTGCACTTACTCGGCCGCGATCGCGGGATACCTGGCGCGCGGTTGTGAATTGCCCATCGCCGCGCAGCGGGCCAAGCAATATGTCACCGAGGCCATCGCGCGGACAAGGGTTGTCCACGGACACGCGGTCCTCAACAGCTTTTGCGGCTGGAATTCCGGCTTCAAACAGCCGGCCCGGGGTTAAAAGCCTGGCTCGCGGCCCGTTATTTGCTACTTTCGAAGTGATGAGTTTTTTTCGGTTTTGGACTTTCGCCGGATGCGTCGGTTTGGCACTCGCGGCCGGGGCTGCCCCGTCGCCAGCCATTTCTTCGAACGCCCATTTCCAGTTTCGAGAACCTCGGCAGGCAAGCTACCGGCTGGAAACGCCTTCCGCCTCCCTGGCATCGACAAACGCCCGTCCCGCCTGGGTGAAAGCCTGGCCGGAAAATGGTTCGCGTTACCCCGTCGAATTTGGCAGCCAGGTGGCGCTGCAATTAAAGCCGGGAACGGATATTCAGGCGATTTTGAAAGGCAGCTCGCTCCAACTCTCGCGCATCGTTGCGACGGATTTTTTTGTTCTCGAGGCCGGCGATGCGCCGACGGCGTTGAGCGAGGCGCAACGGCTGGCCGCGCGGCCGGAAGTGCTGGTGAGCTGCCCGATCCGGCGGCGGCAACAAATTCGGAAGCATGGACCTTATGCCGCCGAACCCAACGACACCTACTTCTTCGATCAGTGGAACCTGGAGAATCGCGCTGGGAACGGCGCTCCGCTCGGCGTTGATCTGAACGTCCGGGCGGCCTGGCCGATTACACGCGGGGCCGGAAGCATCGTCACCGTGGCGGACGACGGCGTAGAGCTGACACATCCCGAGTTCGTGGCGCGTGCCAGCAACGATCTGCATTTTTATTTCGACGGCGGCAATGGAAGCACCAATGCCATGCCGACGGACCCGGACGACAATCACTCCACTATCGTTGCCGGTCTGGCGCTCGCCGAGGGGAACAATCATCGTGGCATGAGCGGCGTGGCGCCCGAAGCCCAACTGGCCAGTTGGAAAATTTTTCTGGGCAACAAACTTTCCGCTACCGAGGTACAGATGATGGACATGTTCCAATACCGCTCCAACATCGTAAGCGTCGAAAATCACAGTTGGGGGAACGCGGACTTGTCGCAGTTGGCGCCAACGCCGCTGGAAAGCGTCGGCATCTCCAACGCCATTGCGTTCGGTCGTGGCGGGTTGGGCGTCGTCATGGTGCGTTCCGCTGGCAATGGACGATTGCGTTGCTTCTCTGCGACGAGACAATGGCCGGGCCGCCACCTACAGCAACCGGGGTGCGTGTCTGTTGGTGGCGGCGCCCGGCGGCGACGATGACATCGGCATCTTCAGCACTGATCGGCAGGGCGCCGCCGCCGGATACAATCCCGGCGGTTTCGGCGACGATTTCGCCGATCCCGACTACGTGTTTTCGAGGAGCATCGTCGGCACGTCATTTTCCGCGCCGCAGATCAGCGGTGTGGTCGCGTTGATTCTCTCGGTGAATCCGAAGCTGGCCTGGCGCGATGTTCAACACATTTTGATTCTCTCCGCGCGCCATTTCGACCTGGCCGACCCGGATCTGAAAACCAACGGCGCCGGCTTTCGCGTGAGTCACAACGTCGGTTTCGGCGTGCCCGACGCAGGTCAGGCCGTGGCGCTTGCGCGGACGTGGGTGAACCGTCCCGCCGCAATCACAGTCACGTTCACCGCGAACAACGTTAAGCCGATTCCCGACGATGCGTTGCGCGTGTTGATCACCGGACCCAACGTTCCGGCCGGACTGATGTCCATACACGCTTCGCCCGGCAGCGGTTTGCATCCCGATGCTGCGACCGCGAATTTGCCGTTGGTGGACGTGGGTTCTGCCACCTCCGCCATCACGTCCAATCTGACCGGCAAAGCGGCTTTGATCCAGCGCGGTGGAAACGACTTCGACCAGAAACTGCAGTTCGCGGCCGACGCCGGCGCCGCCTTCGCCGTCGTTTACGACAATGTAAACGGCACCGAGCGCATCTTGATGGACATCGACTTCGCTCCGATTCCCGGCGTGTTCATCACCCAGAACGACGGTGAGGCGCTGCGCGGTTATTTGCAAACGAACGGCCCGGCGCAAGCGCAACTCCAGGTCAGTCCTGTCATCTACTCCTTCAACGTCACCAACACCCTGGTCTGCGAACATGTCGGTGCGCGCGTGCAGACCGATCACTCGCGTCGCGGCGACCTGCGCATCACGCTCCTCTCGCCGCAAGGCACGCGCAGCGTGCTCCAGCAGGTCAACTTCGACGACTCCGCCGGCCCGACCGACTGGACTTATTATTCGACGCACCACTTCGGCGAGAGCAGCGCCGGCGCCTGGACGCTTTTTATCAGCGATGAGGAACGGCTCAACACCGGCAACGTGCAAGGCGTTCAGCTCATCATCGACGGCGTGGCCATCACCGATACCGACCATGACGGCCTCGATGACGACTGGGAAAGAGCGCATTTTGGCGCGCCGCTGGCGTTCGGGCCGCAGGACGACCCGGATGGCGATGGTTACGACAACGCGCGCGAACAACTGATGGGAACCGATCCGAACGTCGCGGAGGCGCCGTTCAAACTCGACCTCTCGCCATGGAATGAAAAGCTGGCGCGTCTGAGCTGGTCCGGTGTGACCAATAGAACTTATGAGGTGGTGGCGGGAACAAACGTGGTGTCGCCCCTAACCGTGATCACGACTTTGGCCGGCCGCTTTCCTGAACGGGAATGGTTCACGCCCTACACCAACCTCATCGGCCAATTCTTCCGCGTGCGGACGGCGGCGCCGTGATTCACTTTTTCGCCGCCTCGTAGCCGCGGACGAAGCCGATGCATTGGGCCACTTCCGGGACGGAATGTTCCCAGTTGTGTTCGTATTCGATGGAGATGTTACCCTGGAAGCCCTGCCGCTTCAATTCGTTGAGAATGGCAGGAACGTCCGAAACTCCGGCGCCATAAGGCAGGTCGTGCGCGTCAGGTTTCCCGAATTCGTTCAGGTCTTTGAGGTGGCTGCTGATGATCCGGCGTTTGAGAATGCGCAAACACTCCGCCGGCTTGAGGCCGGAGCGGACCCAATGTCCGGTGTCGGCGCAAGAGCCGATGCGATGGTCGCGCTCCTTCACGACGGAGAGGACGTAATTCGGGTCCCACATCTTGTAACTCGGATCCTTCGGCCGCTTGGGATGGTCGTGAAAACCGACTCGGTGGTGACGCCGTAGAGGCCAAGCTTTTTGGCGAACTCAAAAATCTTGCGCGCCTGCGCTTCGTCTTTCGGAATGTCGACCACCCCGTAGTTCACCGCCTTGATATGATGCTGGGCCAGCTTGGCCTTTACTTTTTCGATGACGGCGTCCGTGGCGTTGTGGTCCCATTTCACCTCGGGCTGGTCGGGACTCAACTTTTGGCCGGGAAAAAACTCGATGACCCTGCCGCCGGCCTGCGCGGTCTTCTCGATGGCCTCGAACACGCTGAACCGGTTGAAGGTGTAAGCCTGGCAGCCGAGCGCAAAGCTACCGATCTTGTAGTCGTCGGGAATTTTTTCGGCGGAAACGGCCCTGGTAAAACACAGGGCGGCCAATGCGGTGGCAAGGCACACGGTGAATGTTTTGATCGTCATAATGTTTTCTCCTGCGGTTTCAATTGGATGCGAGGATTGCATCGCCAAGACGCCGCGCTGTCAAAGCAAAACGAATGAACCTTGGCGTGGCGGCGTCTCGGCAGAGCGCCGCAATTCGTCGGACCAATTGTGAGCGGCGCTCTGCCGAGACGCCGCTACGGGCGCATGGTTCCTGAGCCTTCTTAGCATGGCCGCGCTCCCGCCGGGAGCTTATGGCTGCTCGAGGGCGCGATAGAACTGGTAGGGATAATTGGTGGAAACCGGGTCAACGAACTGGAACAGGCCGGCGGGCGCCACGTTCGTGCTGAGCGAGACCCAGTCGGTCAGATTGGCGGACGACTGGAAGACATAGGTCTTGCCGGCCAGACCCTGCAACTGAATCTGGAACTGACCGTTGGCGTTGAACGACCACGACGCGAATTGGACGGGCGGACGGATCGCGAAGGTGGCCGTGGCGGCGACGCTGTCGCTGAACCCGGCCTCGAACGCCTTGGCCTTCAAGGTCACGCTGTTGGTCAGCGTGATGGGCCCGGCGTAGAGCGTCGAGTTGGCGGTGGGCAAGGAGCCATCCACCGTGAAATACAACCGGGCTGACGGATCCGGGTGTTGAATCGTGACGGTCAACGAACCGACGCCCGTGCCGCCCGGCGGTTGGATGGTCGGCGGATCGAGCGCGGGCACGCCGGGCAGACTGTTGATCCAGTCTGCGATGGTGATGGCCGCGTTCGTGTCGAGGAGATTGCGCGCCAGTGTGGGCATCTTAATGAGCCGATCCGTGGTGTTCATGCGGTCGTAGAGCACCGAGCGCAGGATGTCCTTGGGAACGACGACTCGAGCGTTGTCGTAGCCCAGGTCCCCTTTTACCAGGATGCCGTTGATGATGTTCTGATTCGTCAAGGGCGTGTCGTAACGCGCGTCAAACGTGGTCTGCGGGCCGCCAGGGCGATGGCACTGGGCGCAATTGGCGTCGATGTAGGAACGCGCCCGAGCTTCGAGCGTCGCGCTGGTGTTCGTCACCGCGACCAGGCGCGGATAGTTTGTGATGTCAAACTCGTTGGTGATTGACGGATAAAAGAGGCCGAGCTGATTGAGCGTGCGAAGTTGATTGTCCGTGCGGCCGGAGTCGGGATACAGGAAATTTCCGTTCAACTGGCGCGTCTTCACACCGAGGACATAGCCGGAGGCGGGCGTGTGGCAGGTGAGGCAATCCTGCGGACTCGGATAATACCAAGTCTGCGTTCGGGTCCCGCTCGCGGTCTGGATAATGATGTCCTCGCTCAGGCTGTTGGTGAGCAACCTGGCGTCGCTGTAGTCCGGCGGCAGCCACTTGTAGGTAACGCCGTAAACCGCGCCGTTGGTATCGCGCACCAGCAGGCGCGTTTCCAACCGCCTCCGCATCGTATGGTCCAGGTCGTTGGTCGCCAGTTCAAAGTGTTTCACAAAGACGGTTCCGGCAGGGAACGTCCACTCGCCGTTTGTCCCGAATCCGATTTGTTCGCTCTGCGTGAACGGCGCCCCATCGTTCGGCACGGAAAACCATCGCGTCTTGAAGGCGTCGTCCGACCACAACGGCGTATTGACGCTATACGTGATCAAGCCGTTGGCGTGCGCGAGCGTCGGCGTGTCCATGAAGGCTCCGGTTTGCGAGAGAAGCGACGGGAATGCGCCGCTGAACGTCCCGGGCATGTTCAGGAACGCCGTGGCCAAAGGCCGGTTGGTCAGGCCGTAACCGGCGTTGTAATCGGCGTTGACCGTGAGGTTCACCGGTGCGGACGTGGCCATGATCCCGCCGTTGTCCGTGGCGACGGCGGTCAGCGTGTAATTGCCCGGCCCGAGTTTGGTCCAGGTGAATGTATAGGGACTGTTGGTCAGCGTCATGAGTTTGGCGCCCAAATAGAATTCGACTTTGCTGACGCTGCCGTCCGAATCGCTGGCGTTGGCGCTGACGAAAACGGCGGCGGAATCAGTCGTATAAACCACGCCGTTTGCCGGGCTGGTCAGACTAATGGTCGGCGGAGCGTCATTCGTGGGATAAAGCTGGCTCGTCGGGATGATGGCCTTGGCCGTGGATGGACCGCTCCAGGACAGTGTCGCCACTGCGCCGCCTGCGTTTTCGTAATAGACCATTTTGATGTCGTAGCGCCGGCCGGCGCTGAGCGCAATCGTGCCGGTACACTCGGTCGGTGGTTGGTGGATCCATTGATAGATGATGAGCTGGTTGTTCACCCACAAACGCACACGATCGTCGGTGAATGTGTAAAAGGTGTACGCTTCGGACAACTGAGGCTGCACCTGGCCGGTCCAGAGGGCGGTAAAACTATTCGTGCCGATGCCGGGGGCCGGTGAGCCTTCGCCCCAATCGAAGTTCACGGTCGGATCAAGGCGCACCAAGGTCGGCGTCCCGTTGGTGGTCTTCAATTGGTTGGACCAGTAACGTCCGGTCAATCCGGTTCCTTTGCCCACGGCCAGACTGTTAAGGAAAGTAGCCGTCACCACCGCGCTGTCCACCAATCCGGTCTTGGTGGCGATGGCCTTGACTACGCCCGAGCTGGTCATCGTTATGGGGCCGGTGTAAAGCGTGGACGCGCTCGTCGGCGTCGAGCCATCCAGGGTGTAATAGATGGAAGCGCCGGGCGTGGTGGTCGAGATCGTGACCACAATGGAATTCGTGAACACGCCGCCGCTGGGTGAAATCTCCGGCGCGGCTGTCCGACCGCTGGCCAGGCCGAACGCCGACACCTGATACTGTGCGCCGACATAAACCTTGCCGTTGGCCACCGTCGGCAGAGTGAATTTGACCGCTCCGCCCGCCTGATCGCGGCTGCCCGCCTGGCTACTGTTGTAAAGTTCCTGCGCGAGGTTCGTGGCGTTGTAAGCGTGCAAGATGGTGGGGCCACTGCTCGCGAAAGCGTCGTTCTGCAAAACCCACACGATCGCGTTGTTCGTCCCGTTGGCTGAAATGCTCGGAGTCGATCCCAGGTATCCAAATGCCGGCGTTGTCGCCTGGCTTTCCGGCGTCGTGACCAACACGCCGTTGGAAAAACGAAACGCCTTTAGATGATCGCTGTCGGCCTGGAAATAGATGCGGCGATTGAAATAAGCCGGCAATCCAAACTGGTGCCCGATGGCGCCAGAAATCGATTGCACTATCCGGCTGTCGTTCACCGAATTGAAATGACCCATGTTGTCGCGGTCCAACAGGTAAATCCTCCCTTCTTTGCCTGACCCAATCAACAAGTGAGGATGGGCTGCGCTACCCACCGCATCCGGCAACACCACTGGTCCCCCTGAGCCGAGATCGTTGTCGATAGAATCGAGCGCGGCTTGATTAAATGGCGTGAAGTAGTCAACCATCACCAACAGGTTGTTGGGAGAAGTATTGGTGGTGGCAACTTTGATAAAGCTGTCACCCAGACTCAAGCTGTTCGGGTTTGAGTAGTTCGTGTCGAACGTGCCATTGCCCGTCTCGAAGTAAATATTCCCGTTCCCATCCGCGGCCGGCCCGCCGCCGCCCTGCCAGATTCCCGCCAACCCGCCGTTGGGCACCGTGTTATACACCCCAACCTGCCGGAGCGTTTGCGCGTTGTAGCCGAGCACCCAGCCGTGATAGGGGCCATTGTCGCCGTGTGAGGCGTAGGCGATGTAAACCACGCCGTTGAGCAGCAGCAGACCCGGCCGGTTCATCTGCCGCAACGCATTGAAAGGCACCTGACCGCCGCTGCTTCCATCCCCCGTACCCGGCACGGTCGCCTGAATCAAAACCGGACTGCCGGTTCGCTCTCCGCCACTGGTGATGTCCAGCGCGTGCAGCCGGTGACGATAAACACTTCCCGGTTCTTTCGTTTTCGCCTCCAGGTAAATGGTTCCGGTGTTGGTGTCGATCACCGGCGTGCTGGTGATGCCGATTTCCGGCATAATGTCGCTCGAATTGACGTCGCCGGTGGGGACCGTCGTAATCCCGGCGCCCGGATTGAGAAAGCTGGCCTGCCACAATGGCGCCGAGTTTGTGCCGGAGCCGCTGTCAGCGTCGAAGGCGTAAACGCTGTCGTGTTCCGTGGCGACAAAGATGACGTTGTGCGCGCCTTTATTCGGGATCATCACATTGGGAACGCAAAGGGGTTGGGCGTAAACATATCCATCGACCTGATGCGTGAACAGCCTGGCGAACGTGTTCGTATTGACGTTGGAGAGCATTAGAGCCGTTTCGTTGGTGTTCTGTCCTGTGCGCGCGTTGTCGTTGTGCTGCGTCCAGACGCTGATTTGGGCCAACATTCGATATGGGAACAGGATGCCGCTCAGAAGGATCGTCAACGCCAGGCAAACGGAGGACGAGGCCAGACAATGAAAAAAGCGTTCACCAGGAATAGAAATGGGGATTCGCATACGGGTCTCGCCGGGCCGAAAAGTAGCTCATCTCGTTGGCGGTGGTCAAGTTTCGGCAGGTTTCCAAAAGTTAAGCGGCCTTGGTGCCATTTCGAATGTGAAGCTGAAACTTTTTCGTTAAAGTGCCGCGGAGATTTGTGGGCCGGGGTCATCTCACGGAGCGAAAAGCTGGGCACCGCTTTTGACTGAGCCGCCGCTTTCCCGCACCGTTCAAGGCACAACGACCTGTAGCAACTGGCGTCGGATGGAGAAGCGCGCCGGCAATTCACCGATTTTTTCGCCATCGATTTCGAACGGTGCCGGCGTCGGCGCCGTCAACGTGAATGACGTGGCCTGAAAATGCCGGGCGCCGCCCGCCTTGTGCAGGCGGCCAATGACAAGTCCCAAAGCGCAGCTCATCACCGTCCACCAGGTCACGCGCGGGAACACGCAAACGTCGAGCAAGCCGTCTGAAAGTTTGGCATTGGGAAAAACCACGACTGGTCCGCCGTAAAACCTTCCATTTCCGACGAGGACCTGTTCTCCGGAAATCGGTTGCAGAAGACCGTCGATGAGGATTCTGGAGGGTTCACGACGAAATGCGCTCATCACGGCTACCACGTAGGCGAA
>QHPA01000202.1 GCA_003218935.1 Verrucomicrobiota bacterium | reverse complement strand
GGTGGCGACCGCGCATCCCGGCACGCACGCCGGCGGGCGAGCGCTGCTGTTCGCCGCCGCTGCGTTGTTCCGGGAAAATAAATATGCCGAGGCGAAAACGCAGTTTGAGAACTTTTTGCGCGATGACCCGGAGAATCCCTTCGCGCCAACCGCCGCCTTGGGCGCTGCCGCTTGTTTGGATGCCCTGGACAAGACCAATGAGGCGCTCGCGGCGTACCAGGATGTGGTGAATCGTTTCGCCGGATCGGTGGTGGTTGCGCAGGCGAAACTGGGGCTCGCCAGGGTTTATGAAGCAGGAAACGACCCGACCCAGGCCCTGAGGGTCTACAACGAGTTGACCCGCCCCACTGCCCAGTCAGCGTGGAGCTCGGAGGCGGCGATGCGGCGCGAACAGTTATTATCCAAACATCCGGAACTGGTAAAAACCAACGCGCCGCCAGCCTCGATTTTGTCCACCATTCCCAACCCAACTTCGGAGTCCCTGCCGCAGTTGAGCGGGACGAATCCCGTTCCCATCAAGCCGGGGAACCCCTGACAAGTCATGAACCACATGCTGTTGAAACAGTGCGTCGCTGAACTCATCGGCACATTCGCGCTCATTTTCATCGGTGTCGGCGCGATCAACAATAACGCCGGATTGCTGGCCATCGCCTTCGCGCACGGTCTGACCATCGCAGTCATGGTTTCAGCAACCGCGGGAATTTCGGGAGGGCATCTGAACCCCGCCGTCACGTTCGGTTTGCTGGTCGGCAAACAGATTGAGGCGCGGAAGGCGGTAGCCTATTGGGTTTCGCAATTGCTGGGGGCGGTGATTGCAGGGATACTGCTGGTCAATTTGTTGGGCAGCGCGCTGCACAGCGGCGCGGAGGCCGTCGCGGGCGGCACGCCTGATTTGAACAACACCGGGCCGGTGAAGGGCATTGTGATTGAAGCGGTGCTCACGTTTTTTCTCGTGTTCGTAGTTTACGGAACGGCGGTGGACCCGCGCGCGGCGAAGATGGGCGGTTTGGCCATCGGTTTGACGGTGACTCTGGACATTCTGTTTGGCGGGCCGCTTACGGGCGCGGCCATGAATCCGGCGCGGACATTCGGGCCGGCGGTCGCCAGCGCGCATTGGAACAATCACCTGGTTTACTGGATTGGCCCGATGCTGGGTGGCGCACTAGCCGGTCTCGTTTACGGCAATTTTCTGATCAAACAGGCCAAATAATTCTTTTTGTTGAATATGCCGGGAACGCGTTTACTGTCCGGGGTTCAATTCATGAATATCACGATCGTCGGGACGGGTTATGTGGGACTGGTCACCGGCACTTGTTTTGCCGAAGGCGGCCATCGGGTCGTTTGCGTCGATTGCGACGCCGAAAAGGTAAAAATACTCCAGGCGGGCGGCGTTCCGATTTACGAGCCGGGGCTGGCGGAGTTGGTGAAGAAAAACGCGGACGCAAGCCGGCTCAGTTTTACCACCAGCACAAAAGAAGGAGTTGACAAGTCCGACGTGATCTTCATCGCGGTGCCGACACCGCCGTTGCCGGATGGGTCCGTCGATTTGAGTTTCATCGAAGGCGTCGCCCGCGACATTGCCGGGGCGATGACGAGTTACAAGATCGTTGTGGATAAAAGCACCGTGCCGGTCAAGACCGGCGCCAAGGTGGTGGAAACGATCAAACGCTACTGCAAGGCGAAGGTGGAATTCGACGTGGTCAGCAACCCTGAATTCCTGCGCGAAGGTTTTGCGGTCGAGGATTTCATGCGGCCGGACCGCGTCGTCATCGGCGTCTCGTCGCCGCGTCCGGTGCCGGCGATGCAGGAAGTTTTTGCGCCTTACAACGCGCCCGTCATTGTGACCGACATCAACTCCGCGGAGTTGATCAAACACGCGGCCAACTCCTTTCTGGCGCTGAAGATTTCCTACATCAACGCGATCTCGATCATTTGCGAGGCCACGGGCGCCAACGTGCAGGAAGTCGCCAACGGCATCGGCATGGACGCGCGCATCGGACGACGATTTCTCGACGCCGGGCTCGGCTTTGGGGGCAGTTGTTTTCCGAAGGACCTGAGCGCGTTCATCAAAATCTCCGAACAACTGGGTTGCGACTTCCGCCTGCTCAAAGAAGTTCAGCGCATCAATGCCGAACAGATGGAGCGGTTCGTCAGGAAAATCGCCGACACGCTGTGGGTGTTGAAGGAAAAGAAAATCGGTGTGCTCGGCCTGGCGTTCAAACAGAACACGGACGACGTCCGCATGTCGCCGGCGATTGACCTGTGTTATCGGTTGCAGAAGGAGGGCGCCCTCCTGCGCGTGCATGACCCGAAGGCAATCGAGAAGGCGAAGGCGGTGCTGAAGGATGTGACCTTTGTCGCAGACATGAACGCCGTGGCCGACGGTTGCGACGCGCTGGTAGTCGCAACGGAATGGCCGGAGTTCAAAAAGCTCGACCTCGAACGCGCTCGCAAAGCCATGACGCATCCCATCCTGTTCGACGGCCGAAATCTTTTTGACCCAAAGGAAATGGAGCGACTGGGTTTCATTTACAAGAGCATCGGACGGTGAAGGGAAAGGTATGAATTATGGAGCATGAGGTATGAAAGACAGCCTGACGGGCGGCGGGGGAGGACTTCATACCTCATCATTCATACCTCATCACTCCATCGAAGTGGCCGCCGGCCTCGTCTTTCGCGATGGCAAACTGCTCATCACCCAGCGCCGGCCACAGGAGCATCTCGGCGGTTTGTGGGAGTTTCCCGGTGGCAAACGGGAGCGGAACGAGGCGTTTGAGGAGTGCCTGCGGCGCGAATTGAAGGAGGAACTTGGAATTGAAGTAAAAGTGCGCGAGTTAGTGGATTCCGTCACCCACGATTATCCCGAAAAATCGGTGCACTTGAAATTTTACCGCTGTTCCTGGCGGCGGAAGGAGCCGCGCGCGCTGGGTTGTCACGCGTTCGCCTGGATCACGGCCGCGCAATTGGCCGAATATGCTTTTCCGCCCGCCGATGAAAGACTCCTGCAAAAGCTTCGAACTTCACCCGAATTGTGGCGTTGAACTGTTCAAGCGTTACGCGGTTAGAGTGGTTGCCAAAAGTAATTTCCGATCAACGTCATGTGCAGGAACTCCCCTCACCCGGCTGAAGCCACCCTCTCCCCTCATCCGATGAGGGCAGAGGGCAGGGTGAGGGGAATGGCTCAACCACGTGGTCAGAGCTTTCCGTAAAACTCTTCGACGACTTTGCGGAAGGTGTTTTCTTTTCCGATTCGGACGATGCCCATCTCGCGTTTGGCGTTTTCCCGCGAATCGCTGGCGTGGGCGGCGTTGACCATGATGGTGGAGCCGAATTCCCGGCGGATCGATCCGGGCGGCGCTTTGGAGGGGTCCGTGGGGCCGAGCACGTCCCTGATTTTCCGAATGGCTTCGTGACCTTCGTACACCAGCGCGATGCACGTTTCCGTGCCGGGTTGGTTGATCGTCACGGCGTCGCACTCGCTAGGCGCGCGGCCCGACATGAACTTGACGATGTTCTCGAACTGCTGGTCGCCCGACAGCGGGCAGAGGAGATCGCCCAGCGCCTTCTCTTCCCTGGGCGGGATTTTGAACCCCAGTTCCTTTTCGATGACGGCTTTCGCTTTTGCCGCCACTGCGTCGTTGAACCTTGTGCGCAGGATTTCCCGGATCGGGCCGTAAAACTCCATGGCTTCAGCGGTGCTCATGCGATGCACCTTGATGGCCACGATGTAAAGGCCGGTGCGGGAAAAGAAATCTATGACGTTGCCGGGTCGCCCGGTGGGAAAGCGGAAGTTGTCAGGCTTTATAAGAACCAGCGTGTGCTCCGGTTTTTCGTTCGGCGGATAAGAGATCGTGTCTTCCACCAGACCGCCATCCGTACCCGAATAGCGCGCCCACAGTTTGAGTTTCCATTCGGCCTCCTCGACGTTGGGTGCGGCGAGCACAGCGGGCTCGAAGTAGCGGACCTGGCCGTGTTCGTCGAGGACGAGGTCGCCGTAGGTGTCGCGGATCGTCTCGCCACCGCGACGGTCGTGGCTGATGTTGCCGACGACAGAGCGGACTTTGCGAACGGCATCTTCGCCCTGAAATATGAGCATCATGACTCGGCGGCGCTTTTTTGTTTTGGGATCGGGCGACAGGTTTTGGAGGATGTACTCGCGTATCAACTCCTGAATGCGCCGATCCTGCGGGTCGTTGGCAGAGATGATGACCTTCGAGTACTCCTGCACCAACTCCGGGCCGGGAGCGAACATGCGCGCTCCCACCATTTCCAGGCTGGTTCGGCTGATCAATCGAGCCAGGATGCCACCCGTGCGCGACTTGTGAAGGGAATAAGGCGTGATGATGACGTAGGCGAGTTCTTGCGGCATAGTGGACAGGACCGTCCGCTCAGGCAGATGGAGTCTCCCGGGCGGCGGCCTTGGGTGCTGCTTTGCCACCGAGGATTTTGAACATCACCGTGCCGCAGGTCGGGCATTTGCCCTTGATGGCTTTGCGGCCATTCTTCATCAACTCCTCAACGGCATCGACAATTTCCTTCTTTGCTTTGCACTTAACGCAATAACCTTCAGCCATAAAAAGCTCCTGAGAGAACACGCCCGCGGCGGTTTATTAATGTGCTTCTAGCTTAAGGGCCGCTTGTCGCGAGCGTCAACTGGGAAAACCAATCGCCAAAAGCTGAAGTCACGCCGGTATAATGTGTTGGCAGTAAACAGGATAATCGATGGTGCCGGAGACCAATTTCCAGGTGTCATGAGCCGATTTAACGGTCCTGCCCGAACCGGATTCCTAAAGCTCGCGCAGGGCCGTTTTCAGAACTTTACCGGTCGCGTTGCGTGGCAGAGCAGCGAGGATCGTAACCCGGCGCGGCACCTTGTAATCCGCCAGGTTGCTGCGGATAAAGTGCAGAAGCGCCTTGGCGTCGAGCGTCACGCCCTCGTTCAGCGCAACGAAAGCAACCGGTTGCTCGCCTTTGCGCGGATCGGGCTGACCAACCACGGCAGCCTCTTTTACTCCGGCGAATTGATAGATGACCTCCTCAATTTCCCGGGGATAGACGTTGATACCGTTGACCAGCAGCATGTCTTTCTTGCGGTCAGTGATGAAAAAGTATCCGTCCCTGTCGTGGTAACCCACGTCGCCTGTCAAAAGCCAACCATCGCGCAGTGCCCTGGCGGTTTCCTCCGGTTGGTTCCAATAACCTTGCATCACGTTGCCGCCTCGCACGCAAATCTCGCCGACGTGACCTGGCGGAAGGATTTCACCGACGTCACTTTGGACTGTGACTTCGACACCGGGAACAGGGACACCGATGGAGCTGGCTTTCCACGGACCCTTAATTGGGTTCATCGCAACGACCGGACTGGCTTCGCTCAAACCGTAACCTTCAATCAGCGGGATGGGAAACTTGTCGTTGAATTCCTTCAGGATTTCGACCGGCAACGGAGCCGCGCCGCTGATGC
>QHPA01000201.1 GCA_003218935.1 Verrucomicrobiota bacterium | reverse complement strand
GCGGTCAGTTGACAATGTGCGTCTGGCTGCACACCCAATGTGCGTTGGAACGCACACGCCTCCCGACAGCGCGCAATCCTTGCGGCTCGGAGTGAGCAAGCGTTAGAGTCAATCCAATGCCCCAAACCCGGACCTTCTCAGTGCCTCGTCAAAGTCGGCGCCGTCGCCGTCAATCCCGTTGATACTTACATCCGTAGCGGGCTCGTGCAAATGCCGCTGCCTTTTCCATTCATCGTCGGCTGCGACCTTGCGGGCACCGTGGTTGAAGTTGGTCACTCTGTGACACGCTTCGAACCGGGAGACCGTGTCTGGGGCAGCAACCAAGGTCTGCTCGGACGCCAGGGCACCTTCGCCGAATTCTGCGCCATCGACGAATGTTGGCTGTACCCGACGCCCGATGGCGTCGGCGACGAACACGCCGCGGCCGTCGCACTGGTCGGCATCACCGCGCGCCTCGGCCTGGCGCGTGACGCCAGGCTGCAAAAAGGCGAAACCATTTTTGTCAATGGCGGCAGCGGCGGCGTCGGCTCGACCGTCGTTCAAATGGCGAAGGCCGTCGGCGCCCGCGTCATCGCCACCGCCGGAAGCGACAGGAAAGTCGAGCTCTGCCGCAAGTTGGGGGCGGATTTTGTCATCAACTACAAAACGCAGAACCTCGAGACGGAGCTGAAGCGAATTGCTCCGGCGGGAGTGAACGTCTGGTGGGAAACGTTGCGCGAGCCGAACTTCGATCTGGCCGTGGGCGCGCTCGCCGCGCGAGGTCGTATGATCGTCATGGCCGGGCGCGAAGCGCGACCGCCGTTTCCCGTCGGACCATTCTATGTGAAAGGGTGTTCGCTCCACGGCTTTGTCATGTTCATGGCCACGCCCGAAGAACAACAGGACTGCGCCGAGCAGATCAATCGCTGGCTTGTCGAAGGAAAATTGAAGGCGAACATTGACCGTGTGCTGCCGTTGTCGCAGACCGCCGCGGCGCATCGGTTGCAGGAGGAAAGCACGATCGGCAAGACCGGCGCGTTATCGGGAAAGATTGTCCTGAAGCCTTGATGCGTCCTCCTCGCGCGCGAAACGTTTCCGACTCAAAACAATCTGCTCGTTGACACGCAGGTCCGCGCCATTACATTCCGCCTGCATGTCAAAGCCGTCCGGCCAGAATGTGATTCGCCTCCGCGGAGTGCGGCACAACAATCTAAAGAATTTCGATCTCGATCTGCCGCTCAATCGTATGATCGTCATGGCCGGGCGCGAAGCGCGACCGCCGTTTCCCGTCGGACCATTCTATGTGAAAGGGTGTTCGCTCCACGGCTTTGTCATGTTCATGGCCACGCCCGAAGAACAACAGGACTGCGCCGAGCAGATCAATCGCTGGCTTGTCGAAGGAAAATTGAAGGCGAACATTGACCGTGTGCTGCCGTTGTCGCAGACCGCCGCGGCGCATCGGTTGCAGGAGGAAAGCACGATCGGCAAGACCGGCGCGTTATCGGGAAAGATTGTCCTGAAGCCTTGATGCGTCCTCCTCGCGCGCGAAACGTTTCCGACTCAAAACAATCTGCTCGTTGACACGCAGGTCCGCGCCATTACATTCCGCCTGCATGTCAAAGCCGTCCGGCCAGAATGTGATTCGCCTCCGCGGAGTGCGGCACAACAATCTAAAGAATTTCGATCTCGATCTGCCGCTCAACCAGCTGATCGTCATCACGGGATTATTCTTCGATCGTATGGACAAACCGCAGGTGGACAATATCGATGGCATTCCCCCCGCCATCGCCATCGAGCAACGCAACGCCGTCAAAACAACGCGCTCGACCGTCGGCACGATGACGGAGATTTGCGACTACATGAAAATGCTCTGGCCGCACATCGCGCAGCTTCATTGCCGTCAATGCGGCCGGCCCGTGCGCAAGGATTCGCCGCAACGGATCTGGCAATTTCTCGAGTCGTCCTCGAAATCCTCCGCACAAATCGAGGACGAGAACGAAGGAGGAGGACGATTACGGGAGGTGCTCATTACCTTCGACCTGCCGCTCACCGAGAAGCTCTCGCTCGAGGAATCGCTTAACCTCGTCACCAAACAAGGCTATCAACGACTGCTGCTTCCCGTTGGAGAGGCTTTTGTTCGAGTCGCCAGCGGTCCGCAATTGGAACTAAACGAAGCCGCCGCGCCGTGGGATGGCCCCAACCCACCCCCAGCCCCTTCCAGGGAGGGTAGCGGGAATGCGAGAGCCACGCGGCAGTCTCCCTCCCGGGAAGGGTCTGGCGTGGGTTCGCCGTCCGCTGCGGCCGCACGCGCTGTTCATTTTGAAATCGCACGCATCGACCAGGCCATGGAACGGCTGCGTGCCCTCAAGCCACGCTCACTCACCGTCATTCAAGATCGAATCAAATTGTCTGCCGCAAACCGCGCCCGGTTCGTCGAAGCGTGCGAACAAGCCTACCATTTCGGCAAGGGCAAACTGGCCGTGCGCCTCGGTGAGTCAGAGTCCGATTCAACGATTCAACGATTCAACGATTTAACGTTTCATTTCAGCAACCGCTTTCACTGCGCCCAATGCGACATCGAGTACCGCGAACCATTGCCAGCCTTGTTCAGCTTCAACCACCCGCTCGGCGCCTGCCCGACCTGTCGCGGGTTTGGCCGCACGATCTCGATTGACTACAACATTGCGTTGCCCGACCGCTCGAAAACCCTGGACGAAGGTGTTGTCAAACCGTGGCGCAGCGGTCACGGCGTCGAGTGCCAGCAGGACCTGATGAAGTTTTGCAAAATCCGCAAGGCACCGACCGATCTGCCGTTCGATCAGCTTTCGAAACAGTGGCAGGACTGGGTCATCAACGGCGATCCCGATTACGGCAAAGACGCCGGTCACGAATGGCCGCGCGCCTGGTATGGCGTCAAAGGCTACTTCCGCTGGCTGGAGTCGAAAGCCTACAAGATGCACGTCCGCGTGCTGCTCTCGCGCTACCGCTCCTACACGCCCTGCCCCGATTGCCAGGGCAAACGGTTCCGGCCCGAAGTGCTGCTGTACAAATTGCCGATTGACGATTTGCGATTTACGAGCGCCGAGAGTTCCACCGGAGCCGCGTCAATCGTAAATCGCCAATCGCAAATCACCCTCGCCGATTTCTACCAGCTTCCCATCCGCGACGCGTTGCAGTTCATCGAACAGACCGCCGCACAACATCGCCCCGCAACTTCCGATCCCATCGGTCTGGTTCTGAACGAAGTCCGCTCGCGCCTCGGCTACCTGGTGGAAGTCGGTCTCGGCTACCTGGCGCTCGATCGTGCGACGCGCACGTTGTCCGGCGGTGAAACGGAACGCGTGAATCTGACCACCTGCCTCGGCACGCGCCTGGTCAACACCCTCTACGTGCTCGATGAACCCACGGTCGGCCTGCACCCTCGCGACACGGGCCGATTGATCAAAATTTTGCAGCAACTCCGCGACCTGTGAAACACGGTCGTCGTCGTCGAGCACGAAGCCGGCGTCATTCGCGCGGCGAATCGGATTGTTGACCTCGGCCCGGGCCACGGCGAGTCGGGTGGCCACGTTGTTTTCCAGGGCGCGTATTCGGAAATCCTGAAATCGAGAGGCTCGCTCACCGGACAATACCTGAGCGGACGCAGGCAAATTGAAATTCCTCAGCGCCGCCCTGTAGCAGCCGACGTAAGGAGGCTCATTTCTGAAATCGAACAGAGCCTCCTCACGTCGGCTGCTACGAATGGTTGTCTAACCGTCGGGGTAGCTTGTTTGCATAACTTGAAGAACATCTCGGTGAAGATCCCGCTGAACCGCTTCATTTGCGTCACCGGCGTGAGCGGCTCGGGCAAGACCACGCTCGTGCGGGAAGTGCTTTGGCCCGCGCTCGAGGCCAAACTGAAATCTCAAATTGCAAATCCGAAATCAGCGAAAACTGCAGACCCAATCGAAGAGGAGCATGACAACGACGACTCTCCATCAACCAGCAACCAGCAACCATCAACCACCCTCACCGGCTGGGAACACCTCGGCCGCGTTGTCCTGGTTGACCAATCGACGCTGGGCAAAACCCCGCGCTCGAACCCCGCCGTTTACATCGGCGCGTTCGACGACCTCCGCGAACTGTTTGCCCGGACCGACGCGGCCAGACAACGCGGTTTGAGTGCCAGTGCTTTCAGTTTCAATTCCGGCCAGGGGCAGTGCGAACGTTGTCGCGGCGCCGGCTTTGAGAAAATTGAGATGCAATTCCTGAGCGACGTTTTCATCCGCTGCCCCGATTGCGACGGCCGCCGCTATCGCCCGCACATTCTTGAAGTCAAGGTCCGTTGTCCGTCGTCCGTGGTCAGTGGCAAAAAGAGCGGCCGAAAGAAAGCGACGGACAACGGACTACAGGCTACGGACAAAGGCTGGTCCATCGCCGATTTGCTCGAGGCCACGGTGGATGAAGTCATCGAATTTCTCGCGGCTTTTCCCGAATCGCGCGCGGCGGGACGCGCGACAGAAAAGTTAAAGCTCTTGCAGGAAGTCGGCCTGGGCTATCTCCGGTTGGGCCAGCCGATCAACACGCTCTCCGGAGGCGAGAGCCAGCGGCTCAAGCTCGTGAGCCATCTGGCCGAGGCCGCAACCCAGGTAGGGCGCGGTGTCCCCACCGCGCCGCTACCAACACCGGACACATCACCTGCCGACGGCCCGCTGAGGACAGCGGGCCCTACCTTGTTCCTCTTCGACGAACCCACCACCGGCCTGCACTTCGACGATGTCCGCCTGCTGCTCAAAGTTTTTCAGCGTCTGGTTGACGCCGGGCATTCCGTGCTCGTCATCGAACACAACCTCGACGTGATCAAATGCGCGGATTGGATCATCGATCTCGGGCCGGAAGCCGGGGACGAAGGCGGGCAAATCGTTGCCCAAGGAATACCCGAAAAGATCGCCGCGTGCGAGGCCAGCCACACCGGCCGCTTTCTTCAAGGAATGGCAGAGACACGGTGCCGCATGTCCCGGACTCCTTGTCGCAGGACCAGCGCAACCAACGTCAGGGCCGCGGAGCACGGCGTCCCTGCCGAAAAGCAACACGAATCCACGCCTTAACCATGTTTCAGCCAACCGAGCCATCCGCCGCCGACGCCATCTGCATCCATGGCGCGCGCGAGCACAATCTGAAGAATCTCTCCGCCGTCATTCCGCGCGGCAAGTTCGTCGTCGTCACGGGCGTGAGCGGCTCGGGCAAAAGCACGCTGGCGTTTGACCTGATTTTTGCCGAGGGCCAGCGTCGCTTCCTCGATTCGATGAGCGCCTACGCGCGCCGGTTTGTGGAACAGATGTCGCGCCCGGACGTGGACCTGATCACGGGCATCCCACCCACCGTCAGCATCGAGCAGCGCAACTCGCGCGGCGGGGGCAAGAGCACCGTCGCGACCGTCACAGAGATTTACCACTTCCTTCGGCTGCTCTTCGCGCGGATCGGGACTCAGTATTGTCCCGCTTGCCGGATTCCGGTGGAAGCGCAGACGCGCGACCAGGTCGGCCGCCGCTTGCAGAAGGAATTGAAACGGCGCGGTGATGTGCTTTTGCTCGCGCCGGTGGTAAAGAACCGGAAAGGCTTTCACACGGATGTCGCCGAGTGGGCCGCCCAACATGGCTACGCCGAAGTCCGCGCCGACGGGAAAATGTATTCCACCAACGAGCGGCTTCGCCTCGACCGCTTTCGCGAGCACAACGTCGAGATTGTCGTCGGCGTGGTGGAGAAAAAAGTAGCGCAGGCGTCCCGCCTGCGAAACCGGGCCAGGCGCGCAGGCGGGACGCCTGCGCTACGTTCCTTGCAGCAGCTCATTGACGAGGCGTTGGAACTCGGCCAGGGCACGCTGTTCGCCCTGGACAATCACGGTGAACTCACCGTGCATTCGACCGAGCGCTCCTGCCCGAAGTGCGGTCGTTCCTTCGAGCTGCTTGACCCCAAAAATTTCAGCTACAACTCGTCGCAGGGCTGGTGCCCGAGGTGCCGCGGCTTTGGCGAATTGTTTTATCTGCCGGAGGACGTGGAACGCGGCGCGCGTGCGGATGCGATTGAAGAGAGTTGGTGGAGCTGGCAGGAAGGTGAACGCGAGCTTTGCCCGGAGTGTGAAGGAATGCGTTTGAATCCGATCGCGCGCGCCGTGCGACTCAACGCAGGAAAGGCGTCTCGCCTGTCCTCTGCCTTCAGGAGGAGTCCGGATCGAAGAAACAAGGCGAAAGACCGGCGAGACGCCTGTCCCACCATCGACACCTTTAACCGCGCCTCCGTCCACGAAGCATTCGACTATTTTCGCCGGCTCAAGTTCAAAGGCCACCAGGCGCAAATCGCGCGCGACATTCTGCCGGAGATTCGCGAGCGGCTGCGGTTCCTGCACGAAGTCGGGCTCGGTTATTTGCAACTCGGTCGCGG
Organism: Verrucomicrobiota bacterium; assembly: GCA_003218935.1. GTDB lineage: Bacteria > Verrucomicrobiota > Verrucomicrobiia > Limisphaerales > AV2 > AV2. The sequence continues at coordinate 773 of QHPA01000201.1, read as the reverse complement.
CGTCCCGACGTTGTCCGGCGGCGAAGCGCAGCGCATCCGGCTCGCGGCGCAGCTCGGCTCAAACCTGAGCGGCGTGCTTTACGTGCTCGACGAGCCGACCATCGGCCTGCACGCGCGCGACAATGAGCTGCTGCTCGCCACGCTGGCGGTTCTGAAATCACGCGGCAATTCGTTGATCGTCGTCGAGCACGACGAGGAAACCATGCGACACGCGGATTTCATCATTGACCTTGGCCCGGGCGCGGGTGTGCGCGGCGGCCAGGTCGTCGCGGCGGGGACGCTGGAGGAACTGCTGCGGCACGACGATTCAATCACGGGGCAGTGCCTTCGCCAAAAGAAAAGGTTTCCGAGCCGCGGCCAGCGAAGGCCGGTTTCAAATGCAGAATCCGCAATCCGAAAACCGAAAGAAATCCGAAGGCGAAAATCCGAAAAGCACACCGATGCCGCAGGGCTTCGGGAATCGGATTTGGGGCTTCCTTCGGAACTCGGAATTCGGAATTCGGATTTGAAATGGCTCACTCTCCACCACGCTGCGACCAACAACCTGAAGAACCTCACGGTCCGGTTTCCCTTGAACCGCCTGGTGGTCGTCACGGGCGTCAGTGGCTCGGGCAAAAGCACGCTCGTTCGCGAGTGTCTGTTGCCTGCGCTTGAAGCCGAGTTAAAACGGCGCAGGTCCAGTCGAAGCGGCCCATTCACGAATCACGAATCACGAATCACGGGTTACGAATCCCTGAAGGCGGTTTACGAAGTGGACCAGTCACCGATCGGCC
>QHPA01000200.1 GCA_003218935.1 Verrucomicrobiota bacterium | reverse complement strand
AAAGTCGCACTTCTCGTTCGAGCATTGAAACTTTTTGTAGGTTTCCTTGATGACGCCGCCGCATTTCGGACACGGCACCTTCAACTCACCGAAGTCCCCCGGAATCGTATCGTGCTCGTGCGCCTTGGCCTTCTTCACGATGTCCCGGGTCATCGTGGCGATTTCCTTCATGAACTCGTCGCGTCGCAGCCGGCCGCGCTCCATCTGCTTGAGCTTGAACTCCCAGTCGCCCGTCAGCTCCGGCGAAATCAGCTCTGGAATGCTGAGGCCGCGCAGCAGCGCCATGAGGGAGAAGGCCTTGGCGGTCGGCTGCAGTTCCCGTCCCGCGCGCAGGAGATATTTTTCATAAATCAAACCTTCGATGACGGACGAGCGCGTGGCCGGCGTGCCGAGGCCTTTCTCGCTCATCGCCTCGCGGAGTTCCTCATCCTCGACCAGTTTGCCCGCCCCTTCCATCGCGCTGAGCAGCGTCGCTTCGGTGAAGCGCGCCGGCGGTTTGGTCTGATTGGCGATGACTTCGATGGCGCTGGTCCTGACCGTTTCATTCGGCCCGACCGGCACAAGACTCGGCGTGTCGTCACTCTGCGCCTCCCGACCGTAAACTTCCAGCCAACCGGCCTTGACCATCACCTTGCCTTCGCTCTTGAACGGCTCGCCCTCGACCCGGGTGATGCGCGTCGTCACCAGAAATTCCGCCGCCGGATAGAAGATGGCCAGAAAGCGCTTCGCCACCATGTCATAAAGCTTGGCTTCGTCGTCATGCAGATGTCTGGGCGGCAGTGACGTGGGGATGATGGCGAAGTGGTCGGAAACTTTGGCGTTGTTGAAAATCCGCTTGTTCGGTTTTACCCAGTCTTCTTTCAAAATCTTGCCGGCGAACGTGCCGTATTGCGTTGCCGCCAGGGATTTCAGCGTCTGTTTCACGGTTTCGATGTAATCCTCCGGCAACGCCCGCGAATCAGTGCGCGGGTAGGTGATGACCTTGTGCCGTTCGTAAAGCGCCTGCGCAATTTGCAAGGTGCGGCTCGCCGAAAAACCAAAGCGCCCGTTGGCCTCGCGTTGCAGGCTGGTCAAGTCATAGAGCGGCGGCGCGGCCTGGGTCGTCGGTTTGCTTTCTTCGCTGACGACCCCCGGCCGGCCGAGACATCGCTCGCGGATCGCCTCGGCGCGGCGCATCTCCCAAACCCGCTCCGGCTTCAGGTCGGTGTCGCCCTCTTTGTCCCGGGAGAAACTCTCGTCGAACCAGCGCCCCGGATACGCGCCCGCCTTCGCGTCGAACGTTCCGTGGATTTCCCAGTAGTCCTTCGGAACAAAAGCTTTAATCCGTTCCTCGCGCTCGACGACGATGGCGAGCGTCGGCGTCTGCACGCGGCCAACGGTGGTGAGATGGAACCCGCCGGTTTTCGAGTTGAACGCCGTCATCGCCCGCGTGCCGTTGATGCCGACCAGCCAGTCGGACTCCGAGCGGCAGACCGCGGCGTCCGCCAGCGGCCGCAGCGACGCATCCTCACGCAACGCGGCGAATCCTTCACGGATCGCCGCGGGCGTCATGGATTGGAGCCAAAGACGCCTGATCGGCTTGCTGGTTCTGGCGTGGCGAACGATGTAACGGAAAATCAATTCGCCTTCCCGCCCGGCATCGCAGGCGTTGATCAAGGCATCGACGTCCTTGCGCTTGATGAGCTTGACGAGCAGCTTCAGCCGCGCCTCATTCTTTTCAATCGGCTTGAGGTCGAAATGGGGCGGGATGACTGGCAGATGGGCGAAGGTCCATTTGCCGCGTTTGACCTCGTGCTCTTCCGGAACGGCCAATTGCAGCAAATGGCCGACGGCCGACGACAGCACGTATTGGTCGCTCTCGTAGTAATCGTCCTGCTTCTTGAAACCGCCGAGCGCCTTGGCGATATCGCTGGCGACGGACGGTTTCTCGGCAATGATCAACGCTTTTGCCATGGCCACGACCGGGCTGGACTTACCAGCCGCGCACAATTACCTTCAAGACTTCTTTTTCAAGCAAGGGAACGTGGCGAAAAACGTTCGCGAAGTCAAAGCCGTAAGTTTTCTTAATTCCCGGCTCCGGGAAAAGTTCCCCGGAAAATTTCGCACATCGGAGCCATGAACCATCCCCCCCTCACCCGCCCTTTCGGGCACCCTCTCCCCCTCGGAGGGGGAGAGGGACAGGGTGAGGGGGCGGTTCATGGGGATCCTCGGCGATTTCAGAATCGCGCGTCGGGACCATGAACGGTGGGGCGAGACTCCGTCGAGCCCTGACCTCCAATGGGTAGAAATCAGGGCTCGACGGGAGTCTCGCCCCACCTGGTTCATGGAAAAGGGTCATCGGGCGTCGAATCGCGCTCTTTACAAATCCGCGCGGCTCCATGATGGTTCGATGCAGTTGATGGTGATTGGCTTGCCGCTGTCATTCAAACACTCGTCCTGCTTATGAAAAAACTGGTCATCCGGGTTGTCCTTGTTGTCCTCGTTCTGTTCGTTGTGGCTGTTGGAGTGAGCATCTATTGCCTCGGGTCCATTGTCAAAAAGGGCGTCGAGACCGTCGGCCCTCAAATCACCGGGACCGAAATCAAACTCGACAGCGCGACGCTCTCGCTGCTTTCCGGCTCCGGCAAGTTGAAAGGCTTGTTGGTCGGCAACCCGGAAGGTTTCAAGACCGCATCGGCCATCAAGGTGGACGCGGTCAGTCTCGGCGTGGCGCCGAGGTCCGTTTTCTCCGACAAAGTCCACGTCAAAGAAGTGCGTGTGGAAGCGCCGGAGATTACTTTTGAAGGCGGCTTGAAAGGAAACAATCTAAGCAGGCTTCTGGACAATGTTCAGGCGGCCACGGGCGGATCGGAAAAGACCAGCACTGTCTCGCCAAGCAAAGCGGCATCGAAGAAACTTCAGGTCGATGACTTCGTCATCAGCGGGGGCAAAATCAACCTGAGTGTGGATGCTGGCACGCTGGGCAGCAAAGCGGCCACGGTTTCATTGCCGGAAATCCATTTGACGCAACTCGGCCAGGATGCCAACGGCATCACGGCGGCGGAACTGACGCAAAGAGTGCTGAGGGAAATTTTACAGAAAGCCATCCCCACCGCGGAGAAGGCTGTCGTTGATCTCGGCAAAGGGGCCCCTGGCGTTGTTAAAGATGCGGGCAGAACGGCGACCGAACGTGTCGAGAAGGCCACCAAGGGCGTCGGCGACTTGTTCAAGAAGAAGTGAACGCGAACTGGAAGGCCGATTTCCGCGCTGGCGCTAACTCCGTAGAATTCATGACTCAGATGGAGCCGCGCACTCCCGAACTGTCTGGCCGCCTTTCCTATTTCCCGATGCAGAACTGGCTGAAGATCGCGTCCAGCAAATCTTCCGTCGCCGTCTTGCCGACTATCTCGCCAACGGCGTTCACCGCTATCCGCAGGTCCAAGGCGACCAGTTCCAACGTCAAATCGTTACGGAACGCCTCGATGGTTCGCAGGGTCGCCTCACGCGCGCGGCGGAGCGCGTCCTGGTGCCGCGAGTTGATCATCACCTGCAACATCTCGGCTCTGATCTCGCCGGCCCAGACCAAATCTTTGATCGCATCCTTCAACGGTTCGATTCCCTGGCCGGTCAACGCGCAAACATCCACGACGGCGGAATCCTGTGCCGGCACGCTATCGAGACCGGTATCGCCCGCATACGGCTGACTCCCCTCACCCGCCCTCCGGGCACCCTCTCCCCCACTGGGGGTGAGGGGGTGCTTCGGTTCATGGAGGGAGGCACTCTCGACAAGTTCCCGCGGCAACATCAGCCTCACAGGCAGGTCAATTTTGTTCCGGACGACGATTCGTTTCTTGTGCGCAAACTGCGCCACGTAAGTTTCGTCCTCGCGCGTGAACGGCTCTGAAACGTCGAAGACATGCAAGATCAACTCTGCTTTCGTCACGGTCTCATGGCTGCGGCGAATGCCCTCCTGTTCGATCACATCGTCGGCTTGGCGCAAACCGGCGGTATCGACAAACACCACTGGCAGACCGCGAATGTTCGCCGTCTCTTCGATCGTGTCGCGCGTCGTGCCGGCAATCGGCGAAACGATCGCCCGGTCGTGTCCGAGCAATTGATTGAGCAAGCTCGACTTGCCCGTGTTCGGCCGGCCAATGATGGCCGCGCGAACGCCGCGCCGCAAAATTTGTCCTTCGTTCGCCGTCCGGAGGAGTTCATCCATAAACGCCACGCCGCGCTCCAGCCGCGAGAGCAACTGTTGCCTGGTGTCCGGCGAAATGTCTTCATCGGGAAAGTCAATGTGCGCCTCGACATGCGCCAGCACTTTCATCGTGTCATCGCGCAGTTGATTGATTCGTTGCGAAAGTTTGCCGGCGAGTTGTTCGTTTGCGGCGGCCAGTGACAACTCGGTGCGCGCATGAATCAGGTCGCCGACCGCTTCGGCCTGAGTGAGGTCGATTCGACCGTTGAGAAACGCGCGCTTTGTGAATTCGCCCGGCTCCGCCAGTCGCGCGCCGTTTTCCAGTACTGTGTCCAGAACGATCTTGGCCGCAAGAATGCCGCCGTGACAGGAGATTTCGACAATGTCCTCGCGCGTGAAAGTACGCGGCTCGCGCATGACGGAGAGCAGCACTTCATCCACCGTCCGCCCCTGTCGCACGATGTGGCCGTACTGGATCGTGTGCGTCGGCGCCTGGGAAGGCTTCAATGAACTCTTGCCGAGCGGCACGAAGCTCTTGTCCGCCACGGCCAGCGCTTGCGGGCCGGAAAGACGAATCACCGCCAGGCCGCCTTCACCCAGCGGCGTCGCAATCGCGGCAATGGTGTCGTCGAGCATCAATCAACCTAGGACAGGCTTCCAGCCTGTTTCTGGTCCCTCTGGCGTTCTATGAATCCGAAATCCTGGTCATGGTTTGGGAAGGCAGGATGCCTGTCGTGCGTGGGCTATTGCCGGCACTTGCCCGCCTGATTTTCCGCATCACGCCCTTCCAGCCACAACCGCGCCTTCTCGTAACTTTTCCTCTGGAGATAATGCAGCAGCGTCGGATCTGTCTCTGCTGGCAACCGGCGCGCGAGTTCGTCAATCCGCGCAAAAAGCGGCAGCAAGTTTGGTTTGGGATCGGCCGTTGGCATGGACTGCACAGCTTTCTCCAGTTCCATCAACACCTGCAAAATGCTCTGTTCACTCGCGGTCATGTTTATGGATTAACCCATCCGGGCCAATAAACCAAGCAGTCACATATACTCCTGGGACCGTTGGATGGGCCACATTTTCCTTCCCCTCACGCCTTCGGGTGTGGCCCGGACAGAGCCGAGCATCGTGAGCTGGGTGGGAGGATCAAGGTCTAAGCGATTCAGGGAGGATGGCGAGACCTGCGCTTTTGGCCAACTGCCGGCAACGCGGGTCAAAGGAAAGAAAATGCGTGGAGCCGCTGGTGGCGGCCAAGGCGGGCCACAAGAGCAACAGTAAAGG
>QHPA01000199.1 GCA_003218935.1 Verrucomicrobiota bacterium | reverse complement strand
TTCGACCATGAAAGGCCCTTCTTGTCCTGGAGCCGCATTGCTGCTCTGCCTGACACAGGCTGCCGGGATGCACTCGCTTCGCGCTGCGCCCGCGTCGGATGAGCCGCCGCCACGCACCAGTTTCTCGGAACCGCACCCGCGCTTCACTGTGCCGGACAAGCCGTACGTTGTGTTGCGGCGCGGCCCGCTCGAAGCGGTGGTCGTGGACAACCGCGCCGTGGACGACGACGTTTTGCCCGGTCATCGCGCCGGTTACCACGGTCTCGGTTCGCTCAAACATGACCGGCAGCCGCGCAATCTCTTCGTGCCAAGCTACGCCGGCCTGAACTTCGAGCACATCCACGACGGCACGGTGCAGGACAGCAAGGTGCTTTTCGAGCCGCGCAACGCGCCGATGCAATTGCGCGTCATCGACGACCACACCGCCGAGCTGTACCAGGCGCCGACGCCACACTGGGGCCTCGAGAGTTGCCTGCGCTATCAATTGCTCGACGGTGGTATTATCGAACTCACCTTCGAGTGCATCCCGCGCCGCGATACTTTCAAGAACGGCTACATCGGCCTGTTCTGGGCCAGCTACATTCATCAGCCGGAGTCGCTCGACATCCATTTCATCGGGCGCCCCAACAACGACGCGAGCGCTGTGCCTGCCTGGGTTCGCGGCGTCACCCCGGCGCACGGCGAACTGCCGACGCACCTCGCGCGCGACGACCAACGCGACTTCGCGCATGACCCGGCGTTCCCGCTTACGCTGGTGTTCAATCGCTCGCGCCACCGTTACGCGGAGCCGTGGTATTTTGGCGTGTGCCGGGGCATGGCATTCGCGGAAATTTTCCGCGCGCCAGACCAGGTGCGCCTGAGCCAATCGCCTTCCGGCGGCGGAACGGGGAACCCAGCCTGGGACTTCCAACGGTTCATTCCGAATTATCGAATCGGTCAACGCTACCAGCTTATCATGCGCGCGCTTTACCGACCCGTGACCAACCCCGGTGACGAAGCTGGCACGCGCGAAGAAGTCAGCGCATCGGTGAAACCGTTGCTGACCTTCGGCGTAAAGCCATCGGTGGAGTCGCCACTCACCCGTCCTGCAGGCACCCTCAATTCAGAAAATGATACTCGAGGAAACGTCCGCCCTCACCCCGGCCCTCTCCCCCAGGAGAGGGAGAAGTATCCGCAGGCCAGAGGCACTCTCACGCTCCTTGATGCTGCGCCGCCTCGTGGAGACCCAGCCTCGGAGGCGGAGAGTGTGACCGGAGGTCGCGTGAAGAGGGGTCCGTGGGACCTCATCACGCCGTTCTTCCAACCGCCGTCTGACTTTGCCGGCCAGTTCGGCGCGTATCGCTCACCGCTCCTTTTCAACGACGGCACGCCGGTGAAGTCCGCGGCTGACTGGCCTCGCCGGCGCACTGAGATTCTACGGGAGTGGAACGAGTTGATGGGGCCGTGGCCGCCGGTGATCGAGCGCCCGAAGCTGGAAGTGCTCTCCGAAACGCGACGTGAAAATTTCAGTCAACGCCGTGTCCGTCTGGAAATCGCTCCGAACCAGCCGGATGAAGGTTGGTTGCTCGTGCCGGACAGCCAAGGCCCGTTTCCCGCGGTGCTGGTCGTGTATTACGAACCGGAGACCAGCGTGGGTCTCAGCACAAACGCGCTGCGCGACTTTGGTTGTCAACTCGCGAGGCGCGGGTTCGTCTCGCTCTCCATCGGCACCCCGGGCGGCAACGCATGGAAGCCCGAAACGGGCGCGGCCCAATGCCAACCGTTGTCCTTTCATGCTTACGTCGCGGCCAACTGCTGGCTCGCGCTCGCCAACCTGCCGGAAGTGGACCGCGCGCGCATCGGTGTCGTGGGCCATTCCTACGGCGGCAAGTGGGCACTGTTCGCCGCGGCGCTCTGGGATAGGTTCGCCGCCGTGGCCGTGAGCGACCCGGGCGTTGTGTTCGACGAGACGCGCCCGAACGTGAACTATTGGGAGCCGTGGTACCTCGGCTTCGACCCCGCGCAGAAGCGTCCGAAGCCCGGCATTCCGACCGCCGACAACCCGCGCACCGGCGCTTACAACAAAATGGTGGAGACAGGCCGCGACTTGCACGAGTTGCACGCACTCATCGCGCCGCGCCCGTTCCTGGTGTCGGGTGGTTCCGAAGACCCTCCTGCGCGTTGGACCGCGCTGAACCACGCCGTGGCGGTGAACAAACTCCTTGGCTTCACCAACCGCGTGGCCATGACCAGCCGTAAGGGTCATACGCCAACCGAAGAGTCGAACGCGCAGCTTTACGCGTTTTTCGAGCACTTCCTGGGAAACACGGCCCGAAGTCCATGAATCTCATCGAACCAGCAAGAATCAACAGCCCATGAGAACGACCGCAGAGACAAGTGTGAATGAAGTGCAGCGGAACTCCGCCATTCGCCGGCCAATCTCGGCGCATCAAGAAGTGGCGGCGAAGCCACGAGCGCGCTCGAACTTTCCAGGGCGCGGTGATAGCTGTTCCCTCTCCCTGAGGGAGAGGGTCAGGGTGAGGGCAAGGGTGGCACGGAGATTTGAGGGAACACTCTTGCAAAAACTTGCGCCCACTTGGAATCCGGCGATACGGTTACCCCACCTTGCGTCTGCCGCAACATCAAGCCTGCGCTTGCTCGCGCGCCTCGCCTTCACCTGCGTCCTGCCAACCTTGCTCCAGTCCTTTGCCCACGCCGCGGAGGCAGACCTGATTCTGCACGGTGGCAAGGTCGTGACCGTGGACGATCGGTTCTCTATCCAGGAAGCCATCGCGATCGAGGGTGGCCGCATCGTTCAGTTGGGCCGCGACAGCGAAGCGTTGAAACGCCGCGGACCACGCACGGATGTGGTGGATCTCCAAGGCAGGTTGGTCCTGCCCGGCTTGATGGACTCGCACGCCCACCCCGCGGACGCGTGCATGACCGAGCTCGATCATCCGATCCCGCCAATGGAGAGCATTCCGGATGTGCTCGATTACATCCAGGCGCGCGCGCGCGCGCTCAAGGAAGGCGAGTGGATTGAAGTGCATCAGGTCTTCATCACCCGCCTGCGCGAGCAACGTTATCCGACCCGGGCGGAGCTCGACCGCGCGGCGCCGAGGCATCCCGTTCTGTTCGCGACCGGTCCGGACGCCTCGCTCAACAGCCTGGCGTTGAAGTTAAGCGGCATCGATCGCGATTTCAAGGTCACCGACGGCGGCAGCGGTTTTGCCGAGAAAGACTCGAAGACAGGCGAGCCGACCGGCATTCTGCGCAACTGCACGCGCTACGTGAAGGTGAAATCGTCGAAGCACCAGCCCACGCGCGCGGAGAAAGTGGAGCGGCTGCGGGAACTCTTCGCCGACTACAACGCCGTCGGCCTCACGAGCGTGTGCGACCGCAATGCCGGCTCGGACGAAATTGAAACTTATAAGCAACTGCGCGCGAGTGGAAGCTTGACTGTCCGCGTGAGCCTGTCGCAGCACATCGATTCCATTGGTTCGCTCACCAACATCCAGGCCAGCATTCGGCGGGTTGCTCAGGACCCGCTTTTCAAAGAGCGCGATGATTGGCTGCGTATCGTCGGCATCAAGACTTTTCTCGACGGCGGCATGCTCACGGGCAGCGCTTATATGCGACAGCCTTGGGGCGTGAGCGAGATTTATGGCATCAGTGATCCCGATTATCGCGGCGTGCTGTTCATCCCGAAGGACCGTCTGGTGCCGATGGTGCGCGCGGCGGTTGAGAGCGGCCTGCAGTTCACCGCGCATTCGGTGGGAGACGGCGCGGTGCACGCGTTGCTGGAGGCTTACGCGGAGGTGGACAAGGAGGCGCCCGTGCGAAAGACGCGCCCGTGCATCAGTCATTCGAATTTCATGAGCCGTGAGGCGGTCGAGCAGGCAGCGCGGCTCGGTGTGATGGTGGACATTCAGCCGGCCTGGCTTTACCTGGACACGCGCACGCTGGCGAAGCAGTTCGGTTACGAGCGCCTGCGCTATTTCCAGCCGTTGCACAGCCTGTTCGAAGCGGGCGCCGTCGCGGGCGGCGGGTCCGATCACATGCAGAAAATCGGCTCGTTGCGGTCGGTGAACCCCTACAATCCATTCCTCGGCATGGCTACGGCCATCACGCGCCAGGCCAAACAATATGAAAGCCGACTGCATCCGGAGGAAGCGCTCACGCGCGAGCAGGCCATTCGCTTCTATACCATCAACAACGCGCGCGTGCTGGGTTGCGACGACAAACTTGGCACGCTGGAACCCGGCAAACTGGCTGACCTGATCGTGCTCGATAGCAATCTGTTGACCTGCCCGGAAGATCAAATCGCCGCCACGCGAGTGCTGCGGACTTACGTGGGTGGCAAACTGGTTTACCCGCCCGTCAAAACCGAGAAACCATGACGAGCGGCGTGCGCGTCGTTGTCGTAGCGCGGGTTTCCGGCGACGTGTTGGGAGTGTGTAAGCGTGTTACTTCAAAGGCTGTTCGCTCCTTTGGGGCGGCGGAGCGAGCAAACCAAACATTGGCATGTCAAAGAGCGTCGCAAGGGGTTCCCTCTCCCTGAGGGAGAGGGTCAGGGTGAGGGGGAACGCGGCGTTCTCGCCGGCAGGGAGTGGACCTTTCCCGCAACTGTCGAACTCTGCGGGTCCTCCGGGAGCGACGGAAGTTTGACACCGTCATTATGAACTCGTCACTGCGCCTGCGCTTGCTGACGCGCGCGGACTTGCCCTTCGCGGACTCCGTGCGCGCCCTCGCGCGCTGGAACCAAACGCCCGATGACTGGCAACGTTTCCTGGCGACCGAACCCGACGGCTGCTTTCTGGCCGAATGGAACGGCGGGCCTGCGGGCACGGCCACGACCACGGTTTACGGGCCAGAACTGGCTTGGATCGGCATGGTGCTGGTGCATCCGGAGTATCGCCGGCGCGGCGTCGGCCTGGCTTTGCTGCAACGGTGCATCGAATACTTGCGCGGGCGCGAGGTCCGTTGCATCAAGCTCGACGCCACGCCGCTCGGCAAAAAGGTGTATGACGACCTCGGGTTCAAAGACGAATGGACCTTGACGCGTTGGGAATGCGCCAGGTGCCATCCGCGAGCGACAGTGTTTGATTCGAGGCTCAGAACCTGGCGGGACTCAGACGCTCGACGCATCGCCCCGCTGGATTCCGAAGCGTTCGGTGTTCCCCGAAATGAAATCGTGCGGGCGTTGGCGCAGCAGAGCCGGTGTGCCTTGGTGCTGGAGTCTCAGCCCGGCTCGCTTGCCGCTTACGGCTTCATTCGCTCCGGCTCTCAAGCGCTCTATCTCGGTCCGCTCGTGGCAGAATCGGCCGACGCGGGCATCCGCCTGGTCGAAGCGCTCGTCGCTCAGAGCGCGGCACAGAAGATCTTCTGGGACATACCGGATCAGAATGACGTCGCTGTGAAATGGCCCTGGCCGGTCCGGAGCTTGGATGAATCCTTTTGACGCCGCTGCCGTCTTTGGTTGAAATGTGCGCCATGAATAATCGAACTATGAACACCAATCACCTGCTGCAAGGTTTCGGAAAACGCATCAAAACCCTCGTTGCTGCCGCGCTTTGTCTGTCCGCAGTGGCGCTGATCGCCGCTGACAAGGACAAGAAAAAGGCAGAGTGGGACGCCAGTAAATTGCCGGCGGCGGCGAGCAAGACGGGTCTGACCTTTGAGAAGGACATCAAACCGATCCTCGAAAAGTCCTGCGTGAAGTGCCACAGCGGCGAAAAGCCGAAGAGCAAATACCGCATGGATACGCTGGCAAACGTCATCAAAGGCGGCGAAAGCGGCGACGCGGCGATTCTCCCTGGCAACAGCGCCAAAAGTCCGATGGCCGCTTACGTCTCCGACCTGGTGGAGGACATGGAAATGCCACCGACGGAAAAGCGCGACAAATACCCGCAGTTGACGAAGGAACAGATCGGCTTGATCCGCGCGTGGATTGATCAGGGCGCGAAGTAACTCCTGCCCCTGTTGGGTCTCGCGCAAATTGGTGACGAGACAGCGCCCGTATGCGGCGGAGGAATCGGAGAGGTCCAGGTGGCAGCCGACTAAGGAGGCTCCATTCAATGGCGACCGCGAAACGAGGAATGAAGATCAGAGCCTCGTTACCTCGGCTGCCACAAAATAAACGAAGACTCTCGATCGCTACGATCTACTGGCGGCGGATGGTGGCGGGATGATGTGCGCCGCTTCCCAGGACTGGAAGTTGTCATCTGGCGTTGAAGCGGAATAAATTCCTATCGAAAATTGTCGCGGCCCGAGACGAAATGGACGGAATAGAAAGGCAACACTCGCCCTCACCCTGAACCTGGTGGGGACGGCGCGCTGCGCCCGTCCGCGCCGCGTTCAGCGGCGCAACGATGCCGCCCGCTGATTCGCGGGCGGGGACATCGCAGCGCGATGTCCCTACCGAAGTCAGGTTCATAGGCAGGGAGAAATGTTTGCCGCATTTTGGATCTCCGACCGCGCTCGTGACTTCTCGGGGCACTTGTTTCGAATAGTCGAGAAGCGGAAACAGTGGCAGGAGCGTTCAGACATCTGAAGAGCCGTCGCGAGCTATTCCCTCTCCTGGGGGGAGAGGGCCAGGGTGAGGGCGGGCCACCTTTTCCACTGAGTGGTCACGCTGTGTGAATGCCCAAAGACACATCCCTTCGTTCGCCCCGATTCTGATTTTGAGCGTTTTGTGCCTCTTTGCGGCAAATCCAAATGCGGCTTTTAGCTTAAAACAGCACGCCACACGAAATCCGACGATAATTTCAGAATTGCGTTTCGATTCCTTATTGTTGTCCAGCCGCTGGCGGCGG
>QHPA01000345.1 GCA_003218935.1 Verrucomicrobiota bacterium | reverse complement strand
CGCAGCGCATTAAAGAAACGCAGGAGCCGAATGTGTTTGCCGGCTACCATCACGAGTGGAGTCCGGAACATCACACCCTTCTTCTCGGCAGCCGATTAAACGACCAGTTCACGCTCACCGACTCGTCGGCGGACCTGCTGGTGTTCATTCGGACCAACAACGGCCAGATTCTCAACCTCTCACCGTTTCCCTTCAATCAATTCACCCAAACCAATCGGAGCGACCTGGAAGCCTACTCGCTCGAATTGCAACACATCTGGCAACACAAGCCGGGAACGCTCATCGCCGGCGCGCGCTTTCAATCCGGTACATCGGACACCGCAGCCAGCCTGGATCACGTTTTGCTCTCGCCGGTCTTTTCGCCTTACGACCGGCAGGCGTCCACCGACCTCCAACGCTTCAGCGTTTACGGTTACTACTACTGGCAGGTTCTGGATTCGCTGCAAGTCACGGCCGGACTGAGTTACGACCGGCTGCATTTTCCGCGCAACATCGACGTCCCGCCGATCACCGATGAAGAAGCCACGAGGTACCGGCTCGCGCCCAAGGCCGGGCTGCTTTGGTCGCCGTTGACGAACACCACGCTCCGGGCGGTTTATACACGTTCGCTGGGTGGTGTTTTCTTCGACAACAGCGTCCGGCTCGAACCGACGCAGATCGCCGGGTTCAATCAAGCGTTCCGCAGTTTGATTCCCGAATCGGTGGTCGGAACGATTCCCGGTTCGCGTTTTGAGACCTTTGGCGTCGCACTCGATCAAAAATTCAATCGCGGCACTTACTTCACGGCGGTCGGGCAAATCCTGAAATCGAAGGCGGACGCGCTCGTGGGGGTTTTCAATTTCACCAATGGCGCGCCGCAAGCCCTCCCGTCCAGCACCCCGGAGAAACTTGATTACGAAGAACGTTCTCTCACGCTGACACTGAACCAGTTGATCGGGGACAACGTGGCGGTGGGAGCCAGCTACCGGCTGACCGAGGCGGATTTGCTCAACCAGTTCACCGAAATCCCAACCAGCGTGAGTCCCGGCGCACGACAGGACGTGAGCGCCACGCTGCATCAGGTGGACCTGTTTGTGCGCTTCAACTACGCGTCGGGTCTCTTCAGCCAGTTCGACGCGCTTTGGTCGCAGCAATCCAATCGCCGTTATTCGCCGGACATTCCGGGCGATGACTTCTGGCAGTTCAACGCTTACATCGGCTACCGGTTTCTGCAGCGCCGCGCTGAATTCAAGCTCGGCCTGCTGAACATCACGGATCAGGATTACCGCCTCAATCCGCTCACCCTTTATTCCGAACTCCCCCGCGAACGGACACTGGCGGCCAGTTTCAAGTTTTACTTTTAAGCTGTCGCCCGCTGTCTCGACGGTGCAAACTCAATGCCGGAAGAACATTTTCACTAACCGCAAATACGATCGTGAGCTTTGCGAGGATACTGTTGCGCTTTAGAACAGGTGGCCTCACCGGCGCCGTGATCACGACCCTGGTCGGGTTGCTCCTCTATGGTGGGTTCGGCCTCGGCCTGGTTTATCGAAGTTACGATTATCCTTTCGGCCCGCGCCGCCCCATCCACGTCAATGACGTTGTCCTTATTTACATGGACGACGAATCTCATAAGGAGCTTAACCAGCCTTTTGACGCGCCGTGGGACCGCTCCCTGCACGCCCGGTTCCTGGAGCGCCTGACGCGCGAGGGCAGTCGCGCCGTCGTTTTCGACATTTTGTTTAGCGGACCCAGCCGGGACCCGGCAGCGGACGAGCGTCTGGCACGGGCCGTCCGGGAAAACGGCAAAGTGGTCCTGGCGGCCGATGCGGTGCCGGTGATCGGATTGGAGAGAATCGGCGAGGCCAAACGACTCATCTACCCTTTCGACCCATTCAAAGAGAACGCCGCTGCGCTTGGCCTGGACGAGGTCAGGCCTGATTCCGACCTCATCATTCGGCGGCATTTTCATGGCGCGTCGGAGGACGAGTTGCCCAGCTTGAGTTGGGCAGCCGCCAGTCTGCTGAAGGCCGATGCCGCCCGAGACGCCGCACAGCGCTTCAAGTCTCGATGGATAAATTATTACGGCCCGCCCGGGTCCGTCCCCGCGGCCATTCCGAGGGTAAGCTTTTACGCGGCGCTTGACACAAACCTGGTTCCTTCCGGCTTCTTCAGCAACAAGGTCGCCTTCGTCGGCGCCGGTCTGTTGACGGTTTTCTCCGGACAGCGCAAGGACGAATATCCGACTCCCTATTCCCGATGGGGCGGCAAAGGGAGCCGTTTCATGTCAGGACTCGAACTTCAAGCGACCATGTTCCTGAACCTGCTTCGCGGCGACTGGCTGACGCGGGCATCTTCTCCGGGCTTGGTGGAACGAAGCGGCATTGTGTTGCTCGGATTGTTAGTCGGCTTCGGTTTAGTACACCTGCGTCCCTCACGGGCCGCGCCGGCCGCGTTCGCGGGAATGCTCTTGATCACCGTGATTGCCTATCAAATTTTCCTGCACGCCCACTTCTGGTTTCCCTGGCTGATTCCGGTCGTCCAGATATTCACGGCGTTGCTTTGGTCCGTATTGTTCAATTCCATCCAGCTTTACGTTCAAAACAAATTGTACGAACAATCGCTGGCCCTTTACCTTTCACCGAAGCTGGTGAAAAAATTTGCGAGTAACAAAGAACTGCTCCGTCCCGGCGCGAAAAAGGAAACGCTGACGATTCTTTTCAGCGACATTGCCAATTTCACTTCCATCTCCGAAGGCATGGACTCGGATGAGCTGGCGCGGTACATGAACAGTTATTTTCAGACTGCCGTCGCGCAGTGCATTCATCACACCGACGGCACCATCGTGAAATATATCGGTGACGCGATTTTCGCTTTCTGGAATGCGCCTGACCCGCAGAGTGATCACGCCCTGCGCGCGTGCGAGGCCGCTCTGCGCTGTCGCGATCAGCCGCCGCAATCCATGAATGACGAGCAACTCGTCACGCGCATCGGCCTGCACACCGGGGTGGCAAACGTCGGCAACTTCGGCAGCACCGCGCGCGTCGATTACACTGCGCTCGGCGAAAACATCAACCTGGCCTCACGCATGGAAGGACTGAACAAATACCTCGGCACGGACATTCTAATCACTGGGCAAACCCAGGAAGGCGCGGGGGAGACAATCACCACTCGATTTGCCGGGCATTTCCAACTCAAAGGGTTCGAGAAAGCGGTGGAGGTATATGAACTGCTCGGATTTCGCGACCGCGCCGAATCCACCAGGCCGTGGTGCGAAACGTTTGAAAACGCGCTGCGGGAATTTCAACGACGCAACTTTGACGCGGCGGAAGCGGGCTTTCGCTGCACGCTGGAGATGCGCCCCAGCGACGGCCCGGCCAGGTTTTATTTGCGCCAGATCGACGAGCTCCGCGTTCATCCGCCGGCGCCCGATTGGGCGGGCGAAATCGAGCTGAAAGACAAGTAGTTTCGCTGTCCCTCGGTCAAATGAAAGCGGGCACATCGGCTTCCAGAGGCCGTGCGGTAGCCACGATTCCAGTTCCGCCCGGAGCCGGCCTCAAAAACACCTGGGCCGCGGCATCCGCAAAGCGCAATCCCTGCTTTGAAAGTCTGAAGCGGTCGAGCTCGAGGCAGCCCCACTCCAGGTCCACCAATTGGCTCATTTCGTCCGCCCACTCATCGCGCAAGTCGAAACCGGTCGTTTGCTGGAACTGATCGAATGGCCAGCCCGCGTTCATCCGCAAGCCGAACGCCGCCGTTTCCCCGGCGCGCGCCAGCGGCGCCAACTCCTCGCGCGATTCAATCGCCCGGTGGCCTTTCTCGATCTGATCGCAGTAGAGGATCGTGTTCGACCAATTCTTCGTCCGCACGCCGCGCACGTAGCCCGTCGCGCTCGGCCCCAGGCCGTAAAACGAGCCGCCGCGCCAGTAATTGATGTTGTGACGGCAGGCAAACGCGGGGATGGAGTGGCGGAGTGATGAAGTATTGATGCGGTGTCCGACGGATGTTTCATCACTCCAACACTCCATTACTCCATTTTCCTTCCGCACATCACGGGCAAAGTTGGCCACTTCGTATTGGCGGAATCCTGCAGCAGAAGCGCGTTCAAGCAACTCCTCGAACATCGCGCAGGCGAGTTCCTCATCCACGTCGAACTCGCCGGCCTGCAACTGCGCGAAGAGCGGCGTGTCCTCCTCGTAGATGACTTCGTAGCAGGAGAAGTGTTCGCTGCCCAGCGCCAGCGCTTCGGTCAAGGTCGCGCGCCAGATGCCCATGGTCTGGCCGGGGATGGCGAACATGAGGTCAAGGTTGACGTTGTCGAAGCCGGCCTCACGTAGAATGTCGAACGACTTGAACACCCTCGCTCGGTCGTGAACCCGTCCCAGGCGGTCGAGCAAACCTTCGTCCAATGACTGAACTCCCATTGAAATTCGGTTCACGCCGTATGAGCGAAGCAGCCTGGCCTTGTCGAGCGAGACGGTGGCCGGATTACATTCGACCGTCCATTCCGCCGCGCCAAGCAGGTTCAGACGCTCCATCGCTTTGAGGACCTGCTCCCATTGCCGCAGATTGAGCAGCGAAGGCGTGCCGCCGCCGTAGAAAACGGTGCGCGGCCTCAGCTCGCCGGCCACCAGTTCCAGTTCCCGAATCAGCGCCGCAATGTAACGATTGACCCGGTCTCCTTGAGCAGCTTCCGAGTAAAAAGCGCAATAGTCGCATTTGTGCGCGCAGAACGGAACATGGACATAGAGACTGGTCACCGATCGTGCTGAACAGCCGGTCATAATCGGAAGACTACCCCCTCTGCCGCGGCGGCGTGAACGAAAATTTTTCCGATGGGATCGGGGCTCGGATTTCCAGCGACTTACTACTGCTGGGCGCGCTGGACGTTCTGGGCCTTCAAGCCTTTGGCACTTTCGACAATTTCGAAGTTCACAACTTCCCCTTCGTTCAAGGTTTTGAACCCTTGTCCCTGAATGGCGGTGTGATGCACGAAGACATCCTGGCCGGAATCCTGGGCGATGAAGCCAAACCCTTTCTTATTGTCGAACCACTTGACTTTACCACTGGCCATAACTTGCTCCTGTTCTCTGAGACGCAAAATAAAAGAGGACACTCCTTGGCCCCCACCAACAAGTGTCCGCTTCAGTTTACGGAAAAACGCATGCGCCTCGAATTACGCGCTTATTTAAGGGACCTGCGCCGTTAACGTCAAGGATTAGTTTTTCTCAAGCTGGAGGGGGCGCAGTTCAGCCTGGCTCACTCGCGCGCCTCAGAAAACCGGCCTACAAGCGAAGGTGCTGCCAAAGGGCAGCCGGTTGAAGACGAAGGTTGACATAAAAGGGCCCGAACTCCGCGTAGCGCGCGCTGACTTCATCAAACCGCATCTCGTAAACGATCTCCTTCAAAGCGTCCAGTTGATGAGCCATCAGTGTCACGCCCCACTCCCAATCGTCAATGCCGGTCGAGCCGGTGATGAGTTGCGAAACGCGTCCGGAAAACTTGCGTCCCACGCGCGCGTGGCCGGCCATCAGTTTTTTCCGTGAGGCGAAATCAAGCAGATACCAGTTGTCCGAGCCGCTGCGTCGTTTGCTCATCGCGTAAAAACCCATCACTTCCCAATCCGGTAATTCAGGGTAAAGCCGATAATGCTCGTATTCAGCCTGCCGCTGACGCATTTCGGCGAGGCGCTTGTTAAACGGGTCGCTGCCCGGCTCAAGCTTCTCCTGCTGAACGAGCGTCTGCTTCATGTCCTCTTCGGTCGTAACGTATTCGGGCAGTTCGGTCACACTCAGATAACTGTAAGCGCGCTCCACGGTTCCCGCAGGAAAACAAGCTTCCAGATCGCGGTGAATCCGGCCGGCCTGACCTAATTCCGCCGCGGTCAGCATGAAAACCAGGTCCGCTTTGCCGCCAATGTTGACATAAGTGGTCAATCGCGGATGCGACGCGGCGGCGTTGGTCGCGCAAAGCGCTTCGAGTTTCGCGAGCGCGCTGGCGGATTCACCGGGGGAAAGTTGGGCCCAACCAACGCGGTGGACGCGATAAAACAGGTGCATGACATGAATCCCCTTCGTCAATTTAACCAGGGGAAGTTCCATAAATCGTATGAACTGGAAATGACGGGCGGTTACTCGACCTGCAGCGCCTGATCCAACAGTTGCGGGAGCTGGTCGAGAATGGCATCATTGCCCGCCACGATCGTGGCACCCGCCGCGGCGGCCGACGCTTGCATTTTTTCGTTCTTTAGCTCGGTGAACGCGAGGACGGGAATGTGCCGGGTCTCCGGGTTCCTCTTCAGCTCACGAATGATCGCGCACATGTCTGCGCAGGCGGAGGCGAGATCAGGCACCAGAATCAGCGGTTTTTCCTGCAAGGCCTGCCGCACGAGCGTTTGGACATCGCTGATGGTTTGCACTCGATAGCCCAGGTCTTGCAAGCGGTTGACCAACTGGCTGCCCGGCGACAGCCTCTCATAGAAAACGAGTGCAAGCGGTGTCGTCATGGTTCAAGCTTGGAACAGACGGTCGCAAATTGCAAAAATTTTCACTGCTGCGTTTTGACTTGACGACACAATTTTGGATAAGTACGCTGCCCATACTAAGTGGAATATTGCTGGTTCGCCAGCGCGCCGAAGTCGGAGATCAAGATTCTGCCGACTTTTTTGTTCTCCGCAAGGGAACAATTGATGTGTGTATGAACTCTGAGTTTTTAGCGATATTGGAATATTGGGAACGCGAGAAGGGCATCAACAAGGACGTCCTGGTGAAGGCCGTGGAAGAGGCGTTGCTGTCCGCGGCTAAAAAGGCGGTCGGTCCGGCCCGTGAATTGCGCTGCGCCATCGACCCCAAAACCGGCGACATCAGAGCGTTCGCCAAGCTGGTTGTCTCCGACAAGGTCGCTTCCAAGCATGACCAGATTTCTCTCTTTGACGCCCGGCGCCTCAAATCCGACGCTCAACTCGGCGATGAAATCGAAGTCGAAGTGACTCCGGCCAACTTCGGTCGCATCGCTTCGCAGAACGCCAAGCAGGCGCTTATGCAACACATCCGCCGCGCGGAAAAGGAACTCATTTATTCCGAGTTCAAGGACCGGACCGGCGACATCGTCAGTGGCACCGTCCGTCGTTTCGAGCGTTCGGACGTCACGGTTGACCTGGGCAAATTCGAGGCGTTGCTCCCCAACCGTGAGCGCGTGCCAACTGAGGAATACCAAATCGGCGAACGCATCCGCTGTTACGTCAAGGCGGTCGAACAAAGCCCGCACGGACCGGAGATCATTCTCTCGCGCGCCGACCCGCAGTTCGTCGTGAAGCTTTTTCAGTTGGAAGTCTCCGAAATCAGCGATGGCACAATTGAAATCAAAGGGATCGCGCGTGAGCCCGGCTTCCGCACCAAGCTGGCGGTCTGGTCGCGCGACGAAAAGGTGGATCCGGTCGGCGCCTGCGTCGGCCTGCGCGGGCAGCGCGTGAAGAACGTCGTCCGCGAGTTGAACAACGAAAAGGTGGACATCATCAAGTGGGATCCGCATGTCAGGAATTTTATAACCAATGCGCTCGCGCCCGCGAAGTTGAAGACCTTTGAGGTCGATGAAACCAGACGCCGCGTGAAAATCCTGGTCAGCGAAGACCAGCTTTCGCTGGCGATCGGCAAGCGCGGCCAAAACGCCCGCCTGACCTCCAAACTGACCGGCTGGCAGGTGGACATTGAGCCGGAGCATCTCGCGACGCTGGGGTTCGAGGAGAAAGTGGCTCAAGCGATCAAAGCCGTCGCTTCCATTCCCGGCATTACGCAGGAACAGGCCGACGTGCTGGTGCACCGCGGGTTTTTGAGTTTGGAGGCCTTGCTTCAGGCGGAAGCGAGCGATTTGGCGGAATTTCCGGAGATCGGGGAGCAGGCGTCCGCGATTATTGAGGCGGTTCGGTCGGAAGCCGCCCGGCGCAATCCGAAGATTGGCGAAACATCCGTTGCCTAGTAAAGTCGTGCGCTCGCCAATTCCAACGTCAGCATGTTAAGCGCGTGAAGACTTTGCGGAATATCCGGTCGGAACAGAATATTTATGCCCGTTCGTATTTACGACATCGCGAAGAAACTTGGAATCGAAAGCAAGGAAGTCCTTGCCAAGGCCAAGGAACTGGGCATTGCCGGCGCCAAAGTCCCGTCGAGTTCGCTCGATAAAATCACTGCGGAATACCTGGAGGTACAATTGGGCGGCGCCAAACCCCTGGCCGTCGCGGAGGCCCCTCCCGCTCCAGAGCCCGTCGTTATTGTTTCAGCGCCGCCGGAACCGCCATCGCCTCCAGTTGAAATATCTACGTCGCCTCTGGCAAGCCCAGTGGGAGTCGAAGCAGGCGCGATTACATCCTCCACGGAAGCGACAACAAAAGTTGTCGAGGCGAAGGCCGGGCCAATTTCGCCCCTGGTGTCCGCGGAACCGCCCTCTCCGCCAAAGCCGGCGATTGGAGAAAAAGTCGGATTCATTCACCTGCCGCAGAAGTTGGCTCCGAAAACCGCGGCGAAGGTCAGTCCTGCAAAACTCCCCCCAAGACCGGCGGTCATGAGCAGGCCGGCCCGGCCCGCTGACAAGCCAGTCGTCGCCTCCATGCCACAGAAGGTTGCCGCCAAAGCGCCAGCGCAACCCGCTGCCCCGCCGGCGCCTAAATTTGTCCCTCCCGCCACAGGAGAGCTCATCACCCTTAAGCCGCCGGTCGTGGTTCGCGATCTGGCCGAGCAATTAAAACGCAAGCCGTTTCAATTAATCGCAGACTTGATGGAATTGGGTGTCTTCGCCAACGTCAACCAGTCCATCGACGAAATCACCGCGCAAAAACTGTGCGGCAAATACGGCTTCCGGTTTGAGGCAGAGAAACGGGAGCGCGGCGCGGGCATCGTGCACGCCCCGCCCAAGCCGGTCGAAAAGGATGTCGAGGACA
Source organism: Verrucomicrobiota bacterium (assembly GCA_003218935.1). Lineage (GTDB taxonomy): Bacteria > Verrucomicrobiota > Verrucomicrobiia > Limisphaerales > AV2 > AV2. The sequence goes on along the minus strand of QHPA01000345.1, from coordinate 8,952 downwards.
AGGCCGAAGAGTTGAAGTTGCGCGCGCCGGTGGTGACCATCATGGGCCACGTTGACCACGGCAAGACGACGCTGCTTGACGTGATCCGCAAATCGAATGTGGCGGCCAAAGAAGCCGGGGGCATCACTCAGCACATTGGCGCGTACACGATTTCCATTCCGCATCCGGAGCGGAAAAACGAACGACAGCAGATCACCTTTCTCGACACACCCGGTCACGCGGCCTTCAGCTCAATGCGCGCCCGCGGCGCCGACGTGACGGATATCGTGGTGCTGGTCGTCGCGGCCAACGACGGCGTCATGCCGCAGACGCTCGAAGCTTTGAGCCATGCGCAGGCGGCCAAAGTGCCAACCATCGTCGCGGTCAACAAATCCGACCATCCCAACGCCAACCCGATGAGAGTCCGCCAACAGTTGCAGGACAAAGGACTGGTTTGTGAGGAGTGGGGCGGCAGCACAATTTTTGTGGACATTTCGGCGCTCACGCAGCAGGGCATCGACAAGCTGCTCGAAATGATCGTGCTCCAGGCGGAGGTCCTGGAGCTCAAAGCCAACCCCAACCGCCTTGCCAAAGGCAACGTGATCGAGTCCGGCCTCGAACCCGGAGGGCCTACGGCCACCGTGCTGGTTCGCAAAGGAACGTTGCATGTCGGCGACATGGTTATCTGCGGACAGTACTGGGGCAAAGTCCGCGCGCTGATAAACGAGGAAGGAAATCGGCTGAAGGAAGCGGGGCCATCGGTCGCGGTGAAGGTGCTCGGATTGAATGGAGTGCCGGAAGCCGGTTTGGAATTCAGCGTGGTGGAGAACGAGAAGGACGCGCGCGCTCTGGCCGAGGAACGGATCGAAAAGGTCCGCGGCGAGGAAAAGGAGCGACGTCCGAAGGTCACGCTGGAAAACCTGTTCGAAACACTGGCTTCGGAGTCCAGCAAAGCCCTTAAAGTCGTCGTCAAGGCCGACACGCAAGGCTCGGTCGAGGCGATTGTCGAGGCGCTGAAGAAAATCGAATCGGAAAAGGTCGCGCTCGAAGTCATCCACAGTGCCGTGGGCACGATCACTGAGTCTGACGTGCTCCTGGCTTCGGCCTCCAAAGCGATCGTTCTCGGATTCCACACTCGCGTTGACAATGGCGTGTCCGACCTGGCCAAGCGCGAGGGAGTCCAAATGAAACTCTACGCCATCATTTACGAACTGATCGACGAAGTAAAGGAGGCGATGGCGGGCCTGTTGGATCCCCTGGTCAAGGAAATCGTCGTCGGCTCCGCAGAAGTGCGTAAAATCTTCGCACTGTCCAAGGGCGGGAATGTTGCGGGGTGCGTCGTCACCAGCGGACGCATCGTCAAAGGCAAGATGCGCGTTCAACGCCGTAAAGGCCTCATCTACGAAGGCGTCTCCCTCTCGTTGCGACGTTTTCAGGATGAAGTCAACGAAGTCCGCGCGGGCATGGAATGCGGCATCCGGCTGGACGGTTTTAACGATTTCCAGGTCGGTGATGCCATCGAGTGTTATACGCTGGAAAAGGTGCCGCAAAAGCTGTAACAAGGGCTCGGGACGGGATTGGAAATTGAATTTGAGGCGACGATCGAGAAGAAGCAGGCGCGAACGATTCGACCAACACCTGGTTTATCATCGGCCTTAACTGCGTCTTAAACTTCTCCAGCCAAGACTATGCAGTCTCTCCGACACCAACGTGTGCGCGAGCTTCTCAAACGCCAGATCGGCGAAGTCATTCGGCGCGAAATTCCCGTCGGCGAAGCCGGCTTGATCACGGTCAACGACGTCGGCGTCGCGGGCGACTTGCAGTCCGCAACCGTTTTCGTCGGCATCATCGGAACGGCCGAACAGCAACGGAAGGGGTTTGAAATTCTCAAGAAGGAGCGGCCGCGCATTCAAGGTCTCGTCGGCCGCGCCGTCGTGCTCAAATACACTCCCAGATTGCGTTTCGTGCTGGACGATTCGGTAAAGAGAGGCAACCGCGTGCTGGAAATTATCGAGCAGATCGAACGGTCCCAGTCCCCTTCATGAAACCCTATCCGAAGATCATCGACCGCATCCGGGAAGGGATCGCCAAGAGCAAAACCATCTGCGTCGCGGGCCATGTCCGCCCGGACGGCGACTGCACCGGCTCGCAGCTTGGCCTCGCGCTGGCGCTCCGGAACCAGGGTAAAAAAGTCGTTTGCTGGAATGAAGACCGCGTGCCGCAAAAACTGGCGTTCCTCGACACGCAAAACCTGATTCAACCACCCTCACCTGGTCACCAGTTCGACTGCGTCATTGCCACCGACTCCGCCAGTTTCGACCGGCTCGGCAAGGTGGGGAAGTGCATCCAAAACCGGAAGCGGCTCATCAATATCGATCACCACCAAAGCAACACACGCTACGGCGACATCAACTGGGTCTCGCAACGCGAATCGTCCACCGGTGAGCTGATTTTCCGACTGCTCAAGACGACGAGGTGGCCCATCACGCCGCCCATTGCCGACTGCCTGTTCACCGCCGTTTCCACCGATACCGGTTCATTTCAGTATCCGAGCACCCGACCGTCCACCTACCACGTCGCCGCGGAGTTGGTGAAGCTCGGCGCAAACCTCGCCAAAATCTGCCATGAAGTTTACCAATCTTATCCACTGTCCCGCGCCCGCCTGTTGAAACACCTCTACGATCATTTCCGGCTGGCGCACGACGACCAGGTCGCCTACTTCTGGCTGAAGAAGGCGGACTACGCGCGCACCGGCGCCGACTCGGCGGACAGCGAGGGCCTCATTGACCATCTCCGCGCAATCGAGCCGGTCGTCGTAGCGTGCATTTTCGAGGAGATGAACGATGAAATGACCCGCGTCAGCTTGCGCTCCAAAAGCGAGTCCGTGGACGTGAGTGAAATCGCCAGTCAGTTTGGCGGTGGCGGACATCCTGCGGCGGCCGGCGCGCGCATCCCGGGCAAGCCGCTGGCCGTCCAGCGCCGCGTGATCGCCGCACTCAAAAAAGCCCTCGACTCGGCGCACTGATTCATGCACGAATTTGACCCGCTCGACGGCGCGCTTCTTGTCGATAAACCGGTCGGCCTGACTTCGCATGACGTGGTGGACGCCGTCCGCCGTCGGTTTCAAATCAAAAAAGTCGGCCACTGCGGCACGCTTGACCCCAACGCCACCGGACTGCTCATCGTGGTGCTGGGGCGCGGCACCAAACTTTCCGAAAAACTCATGGCAGCCGACAAAGTCTATGAAGGGACGATTAAACTCGGCGAGACGACCACCAGCTACGACGCCGACGGCGAACTCACCGCCTCCCTGCCGGTCCCCCCGTTGACGCTCGATCAGTTGAACGAAGCGGCCGCTACCTTCGTCGGCGACCAGATGCAAATGCCGCCGATGGTTTCCGCCATAAAGAAGGATGGCGTGCCGCTCTACAAGCTCGCCCGCAAAGGCATCGAAGTGGAACGCAAGGAACGGCTCATTCACATCTACAGCTTTCGGCTCAACATTTACCGGGAGCCGATTGGCCACTTTCGCGTCGCCTGCACGAAAGGCACGTATGTCCGCACCCTCGCGCACGACTTCGGTCAAAAGCTCGGTTGCGGTGCGCATCTGGCCAGACTCCGCAGGATTTCATCCGGGAAGTTCTACGTGGCCGACGCCCTGCCGCTGGACCAGGTGCTGGCGCTGTCACCGCGCGAACTCGAAAAACGCGTGATTCCGTTTTTGAAACTGGCGGCTTAAATCGTTAAACGGTTTTACGGTTTTACGATTCAACTCGAATGAACATCATCCACGCCGCCAACGAACTCGAGCCCGGCTCGCGCAGAGTCTGCGTGGCCATCGGGATGTTTGATGGCGTTCACCTCGGCCATCAGCAGGTCATCCGGCAAACGATCGAGGACGCGCGCCAGCACGAAGGCATCGCCGTCGCCATCACGTTTGATTGCCATCCAAATTCAGTTGTCGCGCCCGAACGTAATCCACCTTTGATTTATTCCCTTTCGCAAAGACTGCGCGTGATTGAGTCGTTGGGCATTGACGTCGCGCTGTCGATCCATTTCGACCAGGCATTCAGTGAAATTTCCGGCGAGCAATTCATTCGCGCGCTGGTACGAGACTTCCGCAACCTGCACAGCCTGTGCGTCGGCAGCGCCTTCACGTTCGGGCACCGGCGAAGCGGTAACGTCGAACTTCTGAAGCGGCTGGGAAAGGAACTGCTTTTCATGGTGCACGGGCTGGCCTCAGTGTCACTGGACGGGAAGGTGGTCAGCAGCACGAGAATTCGCGAAGCCATCCGCGACGGCAACCTCGACGCCGCGAGCCAAATGCTCGGCCGCACCTATGCGCTTGCCGGAAGGGTCATCCGCGGCGACCAACTGGGGCGACAACTCGGATTTCCTACGGCGAATCTGGAGTTTGCCGGCCTGGTCGTTCCGCCCAACGGCGTTTACGCCGCGCACGCGCTTTTCGGAGGCCGGCAACATCGGGCGGTCGTTAATATTGGCCTCCGCCCCACCCTCCAAAACCCCGCACGGCAACTCCAAATCGAAGTCCATCTGCTCGATTTCTCTGGCGACCTTTACGATCAGGAACTGGGAATTGCGTTTGTGGGAAAACTGCGCGGGGAACACAGGTTTCCTTCTCTCGAAGCGCTGCGAAAACAAATCGAGCGGGACATTGAGGCGGCGCACGCCCTGTTCTGATAACGCGAAACTGCCTGGGTCAAGCCTGCGCCTGGGAGTGTGACGACGAGTCGGAACCGATCACTTGCCGCAGCACTCGGGCGAGCTCCCGGATTTCATACGGCTTGGCCACGACCCCGCGGAAGCCGTATTTGGAGAATTCGGCCATGACCGGATCGTTCGAGTAGCCGCTGGAGACGATTGCCCTGGCCTGCGGATCGAGTTCGAGCAGATCTTTAATGGCTTCCTTGCCGCCGATACCGCCGGGAATCGTGAGGTCCATGATGATGGCTGAAAACGGGCGGCCCACCTCAAGTGCCTCTCGATAACGTCGAATCGCTTCTGCCCCGTCGCGTGCCAACTCGGCTTCGTAGCCGAGGCGCTTCAGCGCGTCATGGGAAAAATTTAAAATGTCCGGCTCGTCGTCCATCACGAGGATGCGGCCCTGACCGGTCGGCGGCGGGTTCTGCTCCTCCGTTTCCGTCGCCACCGCCTGCATCGGCGCCGGCAGATAAACGTGAAACGTCGCGCCCTGATCCCGTTTGGACTCCACTTCGATCAGCCCGTCGTGCTTGCGCACGATGGAATACGCGGTGGCCAGCCCCAGGCCGCGGCCCTTGTGCTTCGTGGTGAAAAACGGATCAAAAATCCGCGACAAATGCTCCGGTGGAATCCCCGGACCGTCATCTTGTATGGAAATCCTCACGTAGCCGGCGCCGGGAGAAGGCAGGCCGGCCCTGGTTCCCGCCGGGACATTCTCCGCGCGCACCCGGATTGTCCCTCCCTCGGGCATCGCCTGAACGGCGTTAACCAGCAGATTGTTGAACACTTGCGTGATTTGTCCCTGGTCCACTTCGACCGGCTGAAGGTCCGGGGCGCACCAAAACTCGCAGCGAACATTCGAGCCCAGCACGGCGTTGTCGCACGATTCCTTCAGCAACCGTGGAACCGACTTGACGCGTCGGATCGGCGCCCCACCGCGGGCAAACGTCAACAACTGGCCGGTCATTTCCTTGGCCCGTAGGCAGGACTGCTCGGCTTTCTCCAGCCGCTCCCGGACCGGGCTGTCAGTCGGGGCAAACATTTTCGCAAGCGAAATATTCCCGAAAATGCCGGTCAGGACGTTGTTGAAATCGTGCGCGACGCCGCCCGCCAGCAAGCCGAGCGATTCCAGCTTGCTCGCTTTGTGAAGTTCGGCTTCAAGCTTGCGGTTTTCCGTGATGTCGCGAAAGACGAGCACTACGCCGATGATGCTGTCCGTGTGATCATGGACCGGCGCGCCGACGGTCATGACAATCCGTTCCCGGCCCGCTCGCGAAACCAGCACCGTCGGCGAGCCCCGGCCGAACGTGGTATCGGCCTTCAGCACCCGTTCGATGGGATTGTCCAACGGCTCGCGTGTGGTCTCATCCAAAGGTTGAAACACTTCGCTCAACGGCCGGCCCACCGCGTGGGATCGCGGCCAGCCAGTGAGGTTTTCCGCCGCGCGGTTCAACAGCACAATGTTCCCGGCGATGTCCGTCGTGATCACACCATCGCCAATGGAACGGAGCGTGACAGCCAATCGTTCCTTCTCGGCCGCCAGGGCGTCCTCGACTTGTTGGCGCTCGTGTATCTTCGTGCGCAATTCTGCGTTGACTCGCCTGAGCAGCTCCTCGGACTGGCGCAGCTCACCGGTCAACCCTTCCGCCGCCGAGCGCGCACCCACCTGTGTCCAGGCAATGCCGAACAGCAACAGGGAAACGGTCAACCCGCCGAACAAGGCGATCCACGGCAAATGCTTTTTGGAGTCCAATTCGAAGGCCGGCAGCGTGGAGAAATGAATCGTCCAACTCCGACCAAATCCTTCCAGCGGCACTGCCTGCGACACGTGGCGCGAAACGGCTGGATTTCCCGCCGCCAGGATTCCGTCACTGTCAAATACCAGGTTCTCCGGCGTGGGCGCTCCTCCGTCGAAGATTTCGATGTCCACCAGGCCATTCGTCTGCGCTCCGAGGATGGCGTTGCCCAGATCGCGCGCGACAAACGAAGCGAAGACGAAGCCAATCGTCGCCTCTTTTCGTTCCGTCCAATTCTCCGGCTTTACTCCGTTGCCATATACCGGCAGATAAATAACAAATCCTGGTTCGGGCTTGGGACCGTCGGGCGTCAGCAGCGTCACTTTGCCGGTGGCAATCGGACGATCCGCCTGTCGCGCCCGTTCCATCGCGTTGCTTCTCGCAGGCTCATTGAAAAGATCCCAGCCCGGCGCCCAGTTGGCGGAATTGGTGACCGCGCTCAGGTAAATCATGGGGAAATACTCGTCGCGATCCTCGTTCGCCTTCAGCCTGTAATCGGGAAAAGCCGCGCTGCGCATGGCCGCAACGTGGCGGTCTTTTTCCTCCCGCCTGACGCGCCGCGCGAAGCCGATGTCCACCATGCCGCGGTAATTCCATTTCAAATCGATGCTGCGGGCGTATTTCTCCCATTGTTCCGGTGTGACCGTCTGGTTCGCATCGAACAGCCCGCGCAGGCCGCGCAGCGCCGAAAGGTAACTCTCCATTCGCTGCGTCAGGGCATCCCGCGTGGACTGCACCGCCTGCTCAAACCGCGCCTGGTCGCGGGCCATTACGCTGTATTTCACCCGGCGATAGGCGACCAGCGTCGGGATCAGCGAGATCAACAGGACCAGATAAGCCGCTCGCATCCTGCGAAAATGTTCCCGCAATTCGGGCAAATTTCCGTTCATAACGGACAAACAGGAGGTTGAGCATAGGCATCTGCAAAAACCTGGCAACGCTATTTCACCATCTTCTCAGGCAAGCGGATGCAAGGATTGTGCCGTTGACTTTTTCTGAACGCATTTGCAGGTTCAGTTGTCCATCGGGCATTATCATCGCGAAAAATGAATACCGGCATCAGCGCTATCAACGCAGAGGTGCAGCAGGCCAGCGCGTTCGTGCAGCCGCTGCTCAACGAAATCAACAAAGTCGTCGTCGGCCAAAAATATCTGGTCGAGCGGCTCATCATTGGGCTCCTGGCCAACGGCCATGTCCTGCTCGAAGGCGTCCCTGGATTGGCCAAGACGCTCTCCGTCAAATCGCTCGCCGCCAGCGTCAACGTTAAATTCGCACGACTGCAATTCACGCCGGACATGTTGCCCGCCGATGTCATCGGCACGCAGATTTACAATCCGCAATCCGGCGCGTTCACCACGCGGCGCGGCCCCATCTTCGCCCATCTCGTCCTCGCCGACGAAATCAATCGCGCGCCCGCCAAGGTCCAAAGCGCGCTGCTCGAAGCGATGCAGGAAAAGCAGGTCACCATCGGCGATCAGACGTTCAAACTCGAGGAACCGTTCCTCGTGCTCGCCACGCAGAATCCGATCGAGCAGGAAGGGACTTACCCGTTGCCTGAAGCGCAGGTGGATCGTTTCATGTTGAAACTGCGCATCGGCTACCCGAACCGCGAGGAGGAACGCCAAATCCTCGATCTGATGGCGCGCACGAGCGGATTGCCCGGCGCGAGCGCGGTCGTGGACGCCAAAACCATCCTCGCGGCGCGCGAAGTGATCAACGACATCTATATGGACGACAAAGTGAAGGATTATATCGTGGACCTCGTCTGCGCCACCCGCGATCCGGCGCACTACAACATCGACGTGAAGGATTTCATTCAACTCGGCGCGTCGCCGCGCGCGACGATTGCGCTCACGCTCGCCGGCAAAGCGTTCGCCTTTCTGCGCGGCCGCGGCTACGTCACGCCGCAGGACGTGAAAAGCATCGGCATGGACGTGTTGCGCCACCGCGTCGCCATCACTTACGAAGCCGAGGCCGAGGAGAAGACCAGCGAGACGGTCATTCAGAAGATTTTTGATGAGCTGCCGGTGCCGTGAACAAGATTTTCTCTTCTGCTCTATGTTAAAATTCGGCACATCAATTCTTGCATTACTCTTGGTGAGCGGTTGCGGGGATGTGCCATTTCCTCACAAAGAATGGGTCTCGCCGCCGGCGTCGGGTCGGGTGATTGATGCGACAACATATCAACCAATCGCCAAGGGTTCCGTCACGAGATTCAAGCCGTCGGTTGCGGCCGCGACAACGCGAACCGATTTGAATGGGCGGTTTGATCTTTTTGGATGCAAGCAAACCCGGTGGCTTCATTTGGATCGAGGTGCATTGGTTAGTTATCGGGTGGAGGCTTTTGGCTACAAAGTGATTGAGACAAATCTTGGAGGCTGGGCTTATGCAAGAGATCTGCGCCACGATTTGGGCGATGTTCTTCTATCGCCACAGCCCGGTAAATGAGTCGAAC
>QHPA01000198.1 GCA_003218935.1 Verrucomicrobiota bacterium | reverse complement strand
GGCCAAGGCGCTCGCCGAAGACCTGGGCCCGATTCTGATTTTCGCGCCTCGCCGTCAGGCCGCCGAATCGCTCGCCGCTGAACTCGTGCGTCATTTGCCGACGCCGAACCCGCTTCAACTCGGTCACGAGCAAAAGCTCCTCGTGGGCGAACATCTGGCGAAACTGTTGAGGAGCCGTATCGCCTACCATCACAGCGGACTCAGCTACGGCGCGCGTGCCGGCGTGATCGAGCCACTCGCCAAGGCCGGCCAACTCCGCGTCGTCGTCGCCACTGCAGATGTTCGGTCGCGCCGGCCGACGCGGCATCGATGAAACAGGCTTCGTGCTCATTTCGGCGAACGAGATCCGAATGCGCGACGGTTATCCGTGTCAGCTTGCCCGCAGCGGCATGGTGGACTGGGGCGCCCTGCTGGGTCTGATGAGCGTTGCCGCTGACCGTGAAGAGAGTCCCTTCGCCGAAGCCGTGCGCGTGCAGGAAAGATTGTTCTCGACCAAACCGATTTTTCTCGGCGTCGAGGAGTCCATGAAGCATCCCGCCGTCCCGTGCGGTCTGAAGACCGACGCCGAGCGCGCCCGACACGTGCGCCATCGCGTCCGCGAAATGCTCAACAGCCGGGGCGAATGGGAGCCGTATCCGAAAGCGAGTGAGGTGCCGTTAAGGGAAATTCGGATTTACGATTTACGATTTACGAATGACGCGCCAGGCGACGACTCCGCCGTTGAACGCGTAAATCGTGAATCACAAATCGTAAATCGTTCCATCCTTACCGAACCCGCGGCGCTCGAAAAAGTCGGCACCGGCACACTCTGCGTTTTGTCCGAGGACGACGAGGGTAAAATCTACGGCCGCGCCATCACCGTGGCCGACAAGCTTAACGACGAGCGTGTGGTCATGGGAAAATGGGTCCGACGATTGACCAACTGGAGCGCCCGCCAGGCGCCGCTGAGTGTTTGGAAGGAAAAGGTCGTTCCGCTGCTGGAAAAGAAACTCGCGCAGCAAAAGACGCCGCTCGTCCGCTTCACCAACCACCCGCACAAAATTGTGGCCCAGGTCAGTCTTGCGGAATTGACCATGCGCGTGCCGGTGGATGCGCACGGCGTCGCGCTCTGGAAACCGAAAGAACGCGAAGTCCTGCCGCCCGACTGCGCGCAGTGCTCGCTCGTTCCGGTTTGCCGTCAACTCTCGACCGCCACAGGCACGGCGTTGCTCTGGCGTCGGCTCGGCCTTGTGGACGCCGCCGGCATGCCGACGCCGCGGGGTCGCATCGTCAGCTTCTTCCAGCAGGGCGACGGCCTGGCCGTCGCCGCGGCGCTCGAAGACGAAGGCTATCCGCTCGACGAATTGATTTACGACCTGGCGAATCTCGACGCCGGGTTTCGTTTCTGCGGCGAGGAAAATCGCTGGGCCGGCCGGTTGGCGATGGTTTGCCAGGAACGCTTCGGTTTGCAGTCCATTCCCGGCTATCTTGAAAATGGCGCGCCGCTCAAATACGGTTCCGGCGCGGAACAAGTGGTTGCCGGCATTCACAGGAATCCGTTGAGCAAACACGGCTGGGTGACGGAACTGCTCGGCGCGGGCGACATCGATCGTGTCATCATCGAGTGGCGCAGTTTGCTGCGTCAAATCGCGCACGCGCCCGACCTTGACTGGCCCCGCTGGCGGGCGCTGCAAAAAATGGCAAAGGCAATCCTGCGCGAAACGGAGTCGCCCACCCTGACCGATCTGCCGCCGTTGGAGTATCACCAGACGAAGCGCGTGGATCACCGGCTGGTCCTGAGGCGGCACTGAGGGGTTGGTCACTGACGATTCAGGAAGGACTGGACGCACCTTTGCACGAGTGCAGCCAGCAGTAAGATCGGCGCGAGCAGGACGAACGCGAAATAAAGGACGAGATAAATCAGCCCGAAAAAGATGGTGAGCTTCCAGCACGTGTCCGGTGAAGGAACAGTCCCGCTAAGAAAAGAAGTGTACTCGCGCAGACCAGCCAGGTGCGCAACCAGGAAAAGGAAAGCGATCACCGCCGCGCGGCGCACGAAGTCCTTGGGCGAGCAGAATTCGGCCCACCACAACTGGACACAGCGTTGTCGGATATTTTCGTTCACGGATTTCTCCCCGCTTTGATTTTCTCCCAGAGCGGTCCCTGCACGGCGGCATAGAGCAGCGCCGCATCACCCACCTGATTGCTGGCACAGTATTTCAAGGTCCCGCTTTTACGCGCCGGAAAGGCCGCGAAATCGAGCGTGGCGGCCAGCGACGACAGAAAATCGTCGTCGTGAAATGCGCTGGCGCCGATGAACGCCATGCCGCTGGAGCCGGCGCTGATTTGTAGCACCGGAACGATGGGGCCGGAATCGATGTCCATCGGGCCTTGCCATGAGCTCGGCCACTCGCGCGCGTAACCGAAACCGCAGAGTGTTCGCCCCAACTCTTTCCTGGCCCGTTCGTATTGGTCCCGGGCGAATTCTTGGTCGAGGAGTCGCAAACCGTGCGCGACCATCCAGATGGTCGAGCCTTCCGGGCCGTCGAGCGGTTCGCCTTTCAACGTAAAACTCGAAATCAACAAACCCGACTCGCGGTGCGCCAGTTTTTGTTTGGCCATCGCCAGCCAATCGCGGACAAACGCGGAGTGATCCGCGCCGTCGAGGTAGTCCGCGATTTGGAGGGCGTCGAGAGCGACGACGTGGTCGAACATCCAGCATTCGTTCGGATAACTTTCCGCGATCGGCAACGGATTGCCTTGCATCCGCTCGGTTAGGAAACGGATCCGCTCCGTCATCAACGTTTGGTATTCGGGTTTTTCTTCGAGCACGCGCCGGGCAGCCAGCATCAGGGCGATTTCTCCGTCCAAGAACAAACTTCGAGCCGGCTGGATTTCGTAGGGGCGCGCCTTCGCGTAAGGCATCAGGAAAAAGCACATGCCACGCTCCCGTTCGAGCGCGAGCGTCTCGTCGATGATGTGGTCGATGACCGTCAGGTACGTTTGTTTGGCCGCGGGTTCGCGCAAGCCCATGTTCGCGAGCGACCAGACCAGAAAACTCCGGCCCATGAAGTCCCATTCCGCGTTGCTGGCGCGCATCTTTTCGAGTTCGCGCCGGCGCAGCGCCGGGTCGGTCCAGAGCTGCAAGTGACGCGCGGCGAGCTCGCGCGCTTTGGGAGCGATGGATTCCTTGCAGCGGAACGTTTCCGGACTTTTCTTGAAGAAGAAATGCACGCAAGGGAGCCAGACTCCCGCGGCCAGAAATAATGACGCCGTCCCGAGCAGGTATCTCTGAAATGTTTCAGCTTTCATGTGGCTCCAGGGATTCGCGATTGAGCATGCGATCGGCTTTTAATCAGGAGGACTGGATGATGACCCAGGCGCGCCGGACTGATGCAATGCGGCCAACGCATAGAGTGCCAGATACGTCAGACCGAGGAACGAGGCGCAAAGCGTCGTGAAGACGAACGCGGTCTTGTTCGCGCGGGGATGAATGAGCATGTTGAAGATGTCGCTCAAGAGCGCGAATGGACTCGTGAACACATCCCAACTGTTCCAACGCTCGAAGCGGCCGAGGTAGATGCCGAACCCGGTCAGGCCGATCATCACCAGCGTGAACACCCATCCGATCCGCCATCCACAGGAGCGCGAGACGAGCCGGTGCATGAGATAGAGGGAGAGAAAACCGAGCAGCAGACCCGTCAAGACGAATGATTGTACCAGCAGGATGTCGAACCAGAACGGCACGGGCGGGCGCGGTTTCAGATGCACGAGGTCAGTGACGAGGTAAGGCGAGTTTGGCAGGAACAGCAGCCACAGGAAGGCGAACGCGAGGAAACAGAGGCGTGACGAGCGTAATCGGGCCGCAAAGATCGCGAAAATCAGCGGCAACCAGGCAAGGAAAAGGTTCCACACGAGATTGAGGTAGGCGAACCGGTGTGACGCGATAGAGCGCGCGATGATCAGCGCGACGGCGACGCCGGAAGCCAAGACCAGCGAGAGGAGGACCAGGACGCCACTGCGAATAGAAATGGAAAGCTTCATGTTCATGGGTCGTCTTCAATCCCAAGATTGGGCGAGCATTGGAACCCTAACGGTGGGGCGAGGCTCCGTCGAGCCCTGATCTCCCGTGGGCAGAAATCAAGGCTCGCGAGGACGCTCGCCCCACCAGGTTCATGGAGAAGATCGAGCATGAGAAAGTTTTGTCGCCGCTGGATTCGCGATCGTGTCGAGTTCCTTTGTCCAGCGATAGCAAAGCCGCAGCGGAATGAACCCGAGGACACCGAACGAACAATCAATCAGGCGCCAGTAAATCGGAATGCCGCGCACTGCGCCGAATACGAACGCATAAGGCACGACGAGGACGCACGCGATCATGCCGAATTGAAACAGCCAGGCGTTTCGCACCGGGTCGCGCAGCGCACCGACAAATGCGATGGCGATGGCGAAATGTCCGAATGCGAGCCAATCAAAGCCATAGGCGACGAAGGGATACTTTGCGTTCGTGTCGCGCAACGCATCCCGCACCTTTAGAATCCATTCCGACAAACCGCTCGTCGCCTCGCCACTCGGCGAATCAGCGACACCCAAAATCCGGGCGCTCAGATCCAGCTCCCATTGAAGCGGGACGGCGGTCGCGCCGCTGAGCACCAGCCCGATGATGAAAAACCAGGTCAGCAGCCGGATGCGGCGTTGCAGCATTTCAGTTCGATGCACGTTCATTTTCCGGTCTTCAAACATTCCATCCAGTGACTGACGAAGAATTTCTTTTCTTGCGGCAGAAAAGTGTCGGCGGTTCCAACGATTGGCCGCAGCGCCGTGGTCATTTGCACCATGACCAGCAGGAAAATCACGATCCAGACCTTCAGCCCGTCACCGGCAGGGTTGTAGTGGGCGAAACCGGCCCTTAGAAAGCGCAACCCAAAGCTGACAGAGATCAACCAGAATACCAGATGCAACGCGCCCATGGCCGCGACTGACTCGGTGGACTGCGAGAAGACCCAGGCCACGGGCGCGAAGCCGATCAGCAATACCGTCATGAGCATCAGCAAGCCTGCGACCAGCCCGACCACTTCCACCAACCGCGCCTGCGAGCCGCTCAAGCAGGCAAAAATATAAAGGCTGGGCAGACAAATGAGCGCGGAGACGCACAAACCAGCGGCGATTTTGGCGGGAGCGATCCAGAGTTGGGGGCCGCCGGAAAACGTGCCCACCACAATGCCGTAAATCAGGCTGCAGAGAATCGACACGAACACCATGGCCGCGATCAGCCGCCCTGGACGCGGCTGGCGCAGTTGATACATCACGCGCCGCGGCTGGCGCAGGATCGCTTCAATGGCCGCCGCGAAGTTGGGGATGGGCGCGCGTTCTTCGGGGTTCGCTCCCGGCGGCGGTTGCGCTGAGGAAACCGCGGGTTGTCCCGAAGGCATGGTTGTCGGGATGACGGGCGGGGCAGGGTTGGGATCATTCATGGTTTTGATTCGAGTTGGATTCAGGATGAAAGCAAATGACTTATGGCATGAAACACCGTTTCGTAGAAGTTGCCCTGAAAGGCGTTGGGGCGCAGAAACTCCACCGGCAGTCCGGGCGAGCCAATGAAAGGGCGCAGAATCCAGCAGAGTTGACTGCCGAGGAACAGGTTTCCGGCAAGCCAGGAGAAAAGAACCTTGTGCGCGACGCGCTCGCTGCCGCTCAACGCCTGCAGCAAACGAAGCAAACGGAGGTTGGCCGCCGTTCCAGCAAAGGCGATGATGACGACCTGCGTGAGCTGGACAAAATTGTAGGTCGCCCAGGGGACCTGCGTCTGGCCGGCGAGCGACGGCGCGTTCCAGATGATGAAGAACACGATGGGCGCAAACGACCCGAGGACCACCGCCGCGATCGTGAAGCTCATCAACACGAGCATGAGGGACTGTCGAAAGCGGACGTTCAGCCCAAACAACGGCGCGAGCATGCCGTTGAGCAGCGCGTTGCCGAAAGCGGTCGCGAGAATGACGAGCGGGAATTTCAGGAGGTTGTAGCCGGCCTGAAGAGGCGAGCGCCAGTAGCCCATCGCCGCGCCATACAGACCCGCGCCGGCGAAAATAACAGTGGCATACCCGAGCATGCGGCCCGTTTCCCGGCCCGCCGCCCAGTCCTTGAG
>QHPA01000197.1 GCA_003218935.1 Verrucomicrobiota bacterium | reverse complement strand
GGCCGGCTTCGCGGCTATTCTGGCCGCGGGCATCGGCTTTGGCATCCGCGGCGGCATCCTCGCCAATTGGGGCACTGATTTCGGGTTTACCGCTGCTCAACTGGGTGACATCAACGGCGCCGGTTTCACTGGATTCTGCTTCGGCATCATTATTGGCGGCTTACTCTGCGACAAGATCGGCTATGGGAAGCTGGTGATCGCCGCATTTGCTCTGCATGTGGTCTCTGCTTTTGTCACGTTCAGTGCCAGCAAAGGGATGACCCAAGACACCGCGTACCTGGTGCTGTATTTGGGGACTTTCATCTTCGCTGTGGCCAATGGCACGCTCGAAGCCGTAGCCAACCCACTCGTCGCGACATTGTTTCCGCACAACCGGACCCATTACTTGAATATTCTGCATGCGAGCTGGCCAGCCGGCCTGGTTCTTGGAGGCTTTGCCGGAGCGCTGCTCGGCGGCAGTTGGTCGTGGAAAGCGCAGCTCGCGCTCTTCCTGATTCCTACCGCGATCTACGGGCTCATGTTCTTAGGTCAGCACATGCCGAAGTCTGAGGCGTCGGTAAAAGGCTTGAGCCTGGGTGAGATGATGAAGGACGTGGGATTGCTCGGCGGGGCGGTCGTTTGCCTGTTGGTTGCCCTGTTCGTCAAAGAGGCTCTCGGCGGAATGCTTGCGCTGTTGCTCAAGAATGACTTTTTCACTGGCCCGACGTGGGGCTACCTCTCGTGGGGCGTCGGCCTCATGCTGTGGCTGGCCGTGGGGGGCCTTACTCGCGGTTCGATTGGCGCCTGGCTCCTCTTCGTGCTGTTCGTAGTGCACGCGCTTGTTGGCGCCGTGGAGCTTGGAACAGACGGCTGGATTCAAAACATCACCGGCAATATCCTCACACCCACTCAGGGCAAGGTCCTGTTCGTCTTCACTTCGGCAGTGATGTTTTCTCTACGATTCTGCGCGGACTTTATCGAAAAAAGAATCGGCCTTTCGCCGGTCGGCATCTTGTTGAGTTGTGCGACTCTGGCCTGCATCGGCCTCAATCTGGTGAGTGGCATTGCGACGTTTGGCGGTGCGATGGGTGCCCTGGTGGTTTATGCCGTCGGGAAAACCTTTTTCTGGCCGACTATGCTCGCCGTCACGAGCGATCGCTTCCCGCGCACAGGTGCAGTGGCCATTAGTATCATGGGTGGGATCGGGATGATGTCCGCCGGTCTTATTGGCTCGAAGGGGCTCGGCTACGCCAAGGACCGCTTCGTCGGAGAGGAACTTAACAAGGCAGACCCAGCGGTATTCGCAGAATACAAGGCCGAGAAACCGAGTAACTTCTTGTTCTTTGAAGGGTCGTTCGGCTTGGACGGCAGCAAGCTCGGAGCCGTAACCGCAACTCCACGGGAGAGCCGAGATGCGAAACAAAAACTCGTGGCCGAGTCGAATATGAAGGGTGACCGCCGTACGCTGGTGGCCGATTCGTTTATCCCAGGGACAATGGCCATGATTTACCTGCTCATTCTGCTCTACTTCAAAGCGATTGGCGGCTACAAACCTGTCCACATTGTGCCCGTGGCGGAACAAACCAAACAAGCAGGAGCGGCCTAGCCCTACCTGACCTATATCGAAATTTCTTTGTCACGGTGCTAGCGTACTCAACCGAACGATCTTTCACGGGCGGCCCCGCG
Organism: Verrucomicrobiota bacterium; assembly: GCA_003218935.1. GTDB lineage: Bacteria > Verrucomicrobiota > Verrucomicrobiia > Limisphaerales > AV2 > AV2. Next base: position 3,143 of record QHPA01000197.1, on the reverse strand, counting down.
CCGCCCTGTTTATTTTTATCCGCGAATGAACGCGAATTGTGATTGGAAGTGTTTTCCTAACTTAACTAGTGATTCGTCCCAGCGTGGCCAAAGGGAGTTCCTTCTCTTGGGGGAGAGGGACAGGGTGAGGGCGGTCGAATTCTCTAACTGCATAGATACGGCTTAGGCGTGGGAACCCGCCTCTGTATTCCTCGTTGCCGGGATATTCGAGTTTCGTCGAAAGAAATTCTCCCGATCACCTCGCACTCAATACGCCGCCTTCGGCGCGGGCCGTCCGCCGCAACGGATCGATCGCGATCCGCTTCATTCCGGAGAGATCAATGACCAGGCCGTTCGAACATCCCCATCTCTACGCGAGTCGAGCCTGCATGAGGCGGCGCGTTTCGGCGAGGCGAAAAGTCAGAAAGTGCCAACGAGGTCAGCACTTCTTCTTCCCTACCATCTCGAGGGCGCAGCTCTCATGAACAGGACTGCCTTGAGCGCCTTAGAAAAGCCAGCGGAGGCCAACGCAAAACAGGCCGCAGATTAGCGATCCGAGGCCAAGAACAATGGCGCCAGGAAGGCGTTTCTGAGGAAGCTCGAACCACATGTACAAGCTGCTTAGAACCATGAAAATTAAGCCGGCGGCAACGGCATCCATCGAAAAAGCCCACAACGAAGTCAGCGCCCAGTCACGGCTGTTGCGAGGATCATCCATTTGAACGCCAGTGAAACTGTGGAGCGCTTTGATTACGCCCCATGGGTTCACTTCGGCTCGGCGCACGGTGACGCGCTTTTGGGTCAAGTCGGCTTTGATGAAAAAGAAATGGCCCGGGCGCCTGACTTGAAAATCGAATTGATTGGGGTCTGTGCGCGTGGTGGTCCACATAATTTCACCTTCGATTTTAAGTTGTTTCAGAATGTCGCGCGCCTGCGCAAGGTCGCCCGTCGCGTCAGCGCCGGGAACAGCAATATCGCGCTCGTAGTTCGTTTCTTCGCGGTGGGTCCAGAATTCGGCAAAGGTCCATGTCGGATGGTTCAGGAGCAGGCCGCTGAAGGCAAACAGCCAAATGAAGAAGAGCAGAAACAATCCAACGTAGAAATGCAGTTTGCGATTCCAGCGCTCGAATCGGGCCTGGAATCGAGGGACATTCGGCGATTGGCCTGGACCTGTTGGTTCAGTGGACGAGGGCATACGCCATTCCGAAAAACGATAACGCCCCCGCGAAAAGCAGGATAAATCCGACCGATCGTTCAGCGCGCAGCACATACCAGAGGTAAATGCCGCTGACCGAGATAAACAGGATCAGATAAACCGTTGCGTCGGCCATCCAACGCCACGCCCTCATATAGAACCAGTTCATCCGGATGTTAGCCCCGTGTTGGCCCGGAGATTTATGGAGCGTCACCAGGGCATCTGCCAGACCTGTCTCACGGGTTACGATGGTTGCCTCACGCGTGGGGATGTTGATGGTCACGGTCGTCTCGCGTCCGGGGATTGTTACGGGGATGATCAACTTCTGCTCTTTGACCAGGTGCCGCACGAATCCGACCTCGCCGGGAACATCAGCTTTTTCAAGAGTCGGCCTAAGCCCATTGATGAGCGGCCGTCCCGAAAGCGTCGTCAAGTCCTGGGGAAGGGGCAACGCCGATACGACGCGTGTGGTGGAAGTTTCTGAAGCGATCCTCGGCAGCCAGGAGTGTACCAGAAAAAACACGCTAATGGCAAAGACGAGCACGAATGGACTGATGAAAAGGCCAAGGTACAGGTGAAGATCTCGAATGATTCGGTAAAATCGCCTTCTCATTCGGCGAGGGTTCTTTCAGAATTTGAGGACCCCGCAAATTCGTCGCCATGCAAATATTTCGCCTGACAACGGTGTTGAATGTCAACGAGGTTCATAGCCGTTAGGGTAAAGCGACGCCCGAATGGAAGCCACCAAAAACCCGCAGGCTTATTTGGGCGCGAAGAAACCGGTCGGCGTTTCTTTACCCGATTAGAATGAAAAAAAGATTGGGTTCGGTCAGTGCCAGTTCTTCTTGTTCCTCTTTGAGCAGCTCACGTAGCTCATCAGCTGTAATGTGGCTCCGGATCGGGCAGATATCATCTGCCGGGCTTTCAGCACTTGAGAATAGAAATGACGCGCGTGGACGACGAATTGAAAATCCCAAAGGGATTTCGTCGCTCAGCCCAGGGTTGCGAGGAACGAGCTACCCTGGGTGACCGTCTCCGCACACAGCCGCGCTCCGAAGAATAGATGCAACCCGCTTCGGGGTTGTGGATGATTTGAACGTTGACCCAAGGTAGGCCGCTTGCACGGCCAACCTTGGGCTGACTGATGGAATCCCTTTGGGATTCAAACATTGGCGCGCGCAGCGCGGTTAGGCTCGCGCGGCAGAGACGAAAAACACTGGCGTGCTTGCATCGCCGCATCTCACAAAGCAAAAATCTTGTCCATGCGCTGCGCGAGGTCGCGGGCGGTTTCGACGTCGGCTGCCTGGTTTCCGGGTTGCTCCGAAATCCCCCAACCCTGGTAACCGGCGCGGTCCAACGCGGCCATCACACCGGGCCAGTTGGTGCCACCGTCGAGCAATTTCGGACGGTCGCCCCTGGCGCCCGACGCGGGCGGCGTGGCGCTGAAGTCTTTGACGTGGATTCTCACGATGCGTTTGCCGAGCACCTGAATCCATCGCTCGGCCGGACCGTAATTGCGGCCCACGTTGCCGATGTCGAAATGCCAGCCCACCCACTCGCTGTTGATCGCGTCGAGGTAAGCCATCGCCTGCTCCGGCGTCGTGATGAAATTGTTGCCTACATTCTCGATCGAGATTTTCACGCCGAGTTCTTTGGCCACGGGAATCGCCTTCTTGATTTCCACGATGGACCGCTCCCAACACTGATCGTAGCTCACGCCGTCGCGCGCGATGCCCGGTACCAGCAGCACGCTGCCCGCTCCATAAGCGTGCGCGTCCTGCAAACTCAGCAGGAGTCCGTCCAGACCTAACTTGCGAGTGCCTTCGTCGGGTGCGGACAACGGTTTCACCCAGTGGATATGGTCGCAGACACTCGCGGCTTTCAGGCCGGTCTCCTTGAACGCCGCGAGGACCTCGTCGCGATTCATGCCGCCCATTGGTTCCACGCCTTCGAATCCCGCTTCTTTCAT
>QHPA01000196.1 GCA_003218935.1 Verrucomicrobiota bacterium | reverse complement strand
TGAAAATTGTTCTGGCATATTCGGGCGGCCTAGACACCTCCGTGTTGCTCTCGTGGATCAAAGAAGCTTACGACGCCGAGATGATTGCTTTTTGCGCCAACATCGGCCAGGAGGAGGAATTGAAGGGCCTGCGGGAAAAAGCGCTGCGGACCGGCGCGTCCAGGCTTTATCTTGACGATTTGCAGGAGGAGTTCGCGCGCGATTTCATCTTTCCAATGATTCAGGCGGGCGCGATTTACGAGAACCAATATTTTCTCGGCACCAGCATCGCCCGGCCGCTCATCGCCAGGCGCATGGTCGAGATTGCCCGCAAGGAAAATGCCGATGCCATCGCGCACGGCGCCACCGGCAAGGGCAACGACCAGGTCCGTTTTGAACTGACGGCAGCCGCGCTCGCGCCGGACCTGCAGGTCATCGCCCCGTGGCGCGACGAACGCTTCCGCAAGGCCTTTCCAGGCCGGCAACAGATGATCAAGTACTGTAAGCGGAGAGGAATTCCGGTTCAGGCCAGCGCGAAGAAACCGTTCTCTACGGACCGGAATCTCCTGCACATCTCCTACGAGGCGGGCATTCTCGAAGACCCGTGGATGGATGCGGGCGACAAGAAGTATCGCGGCTCATTCACGACGCTCTCTGTGTTCCCCGAAGATGCGCCGAACAAACCGGAGTTCGTGACGATTGACTTTAAGAAAGGCAACGCGGTTGCCGTGAATGGAAAGGCACTTTCCCCGCTCGGCGTGATGAAGGCGCTCAATAAACTCGGCGGCAAACACGGCGTCGGGCGCGTGGACATGGTGGAGAACCGTTACGTGGGCATGAAATCGCGCGGCGTGTATGAGACGCCCGGCGGCGCGATCCTGCACTTCGCGCATCGGCAGATGGAGAGCATCACGATGGACCGGGAAGTGATGCACCTGCGCGATTCGCTGGTTACGAAATATTCCGAACTGGTCTATTACGGCTTCTGGTATTCGCCCGAACGCCTCGCGTTGCAGTCGCTCGTCGAGGAAAGCCAGAAAAACGTGTCCGGCACGGTGCGCGTGAAACTTTACAAAGGCAACATCATGGTCGCGGGCCGCAAATCCCCCGTGAGCCTCTACCATCCGCGCATCGCCACGATGGAAGCCGATCCGACGAAGGCCTACAACCAGGACGACGCGACCGGTTTCATTCGTTTGAATGCGCTTCGTCTCAAAGTCGCGGCGGCGGTGCAGAGGAAGAGATGAGTGAGGAGCTGCTGCGGGTCGCAGACCCGCGCTCCATCGGCGCGACCTCTTTGTAGAAACCAATCGAAAAGAATTCCAAGCTCCGTCAGGAGCGACATCTTCCGCGTCTGACCAAAGAATATGCCGCCCCGGACGGGGCTTCATCATTTTGCGGGTGACGTTCTAAAAAGATGCCGCGCCTGACGGCGCTTGAAACACGCGCGCAACAATTAAGCATTTTTGTTGCGGAACAGGTCGGCGGTGTCCGCAATGTTCAAAACGGAAAGGTCCAGGCCTTCTTCGGGCGAACGGGCCTGCGCGGTCTGCAGTTGCTCGGCTACCTGGGAGATCGTGGTTATCGCGTAATACTTCACCGCGCCGACGCTGATCTGTGCGCGGAAGATCACCACGAGGAGGCAGTGTTCGTCCACGTTGTGCACCAGCAGGCTGAAATTTTCCCCCTGCTGATAAACGCTGCTGAAATTCGCCTCGCTGACGAGGCTGGCGATGCCCTGCGTGGCGGCGTACATCGCTGCCGCCAGCGCGCCAAGCGTGGTGGTGTCGAAGCGCCGCGTGTCGCCGCATTGCGTGATGAGGAAGCCGCCCTTGTCGATCACCAGGCTGGAAGTCGCCTCGCTTTTGCTCAGCAGGTCGTTGAGGGCACCGTCGATCTGGTGGATGTCTTCCTCGATGAGTTGGGGCAGGGTGGCCATAATCAGGCGGATTTGCGGCCGCTTTGGTTGATGAATTTGTGCAGCAACATGCGCGTGATCATGTTGAGCGTCTCAAACACCCCTTCGCATTTGCTGGCCGAAGCGGTGAAGTAGGGGACCTGCACGTCGCGGTTGTTCAGGAGAAACTCCATGTATTCGGCCGGCGCTACGTTCGGCAAGTCGCGTTTGTTGTATTGCAGCACATAAGGGATGTCGGCCATATTCATCTTCAGCGTGCGCAGATTGTCTTCCAAATTGGCGAAGCTCTCGACGTTCTCCTGCATCTTCTCGTATTGCGAATCGGCCACGAACACGATGCCGTCCACGCCGCGCAGCACGAGTTGGCGGGTGGTGTTGTAAATAACCTGGCCCGGAACGGTGTAAAGCTGGAACTTGGTTTTGAATCCCTTGATCGCCACGGCCTCGATCGGCAGGAAATCGAAGAACAACGTGCGGTCGGAGCTGGTCGCCAGCGAGACCAGTTTGCCCTTTTCCTGCGCCGTTTGAATGTTTTCGTGGACTTTGACCAGGTTGGTCGTCTTGCCGCCCATGGCTGGACCGTAATACACAACCTTGACCTGCAGCTCTTTGGTGGCCTGGTTGATGATCGCCATAAAGGGTCTCCTACTTGTTGTGCGGGCCCAATTGAGCGGCAATAATGCTCAAGTGCGGTTCCGGCAATGATTCCCCGGCGCGCCCAAGCACGGTGAAAAAAACTCCGCCGGCCTTGAAAATTCTCAAGGGCACATTGTCCACAGTGATCGTAAAGTTGTTCGCTTCACCGAACTTCAATTCCTTGCCGTATTGCAGCACGCGAGTGAACATTTGCGGCAAAAACGCGGCAATCGTTTCGCCATTCAAGCCGGGCGGCAAATGATCCGCTACGAGCAACCCATCCTGCATGGCAACCAGAGCCCCGGCGACCCCTTTGAGCGCGCTGGTCTTCTGCACGATTTCGTTCGGCGTCCAGTTCTTCCGGCCAGGCTGGCCAAAAACTTCTCCGATTTCCTGCGGCGGTCGCGGCGCAACCGAAACCACGGGCGCCACGGGCGCTTGCGCCGTAATCGCTGGTCGCACGGGCGCCGCAGGAGCCGGCATGGGAATCCTCGGTGCGACCGGCGCAGCAGGCGCAGCAGGCGTCACCGGCGCTGCCACGGGCGCTCTCACGGGCGCTTGAACTGAAGGTGCCATTGCTCTGCTGGTGAAGACGTCCGGTATCTGCTCTCCAATGGCGTATTTCTTTTGCGAAGCCGCAGGCCTTTTGTGCGCCATGAATAGCGGAGCAATGATCGCCAAGGGCAGTTCCAGTTGGGTATCGTCCAACGATTGAGCTGCGGTTGTCAACGGAGGCGGGTTGATCAGCGAACGCATGCGTTTCCACGGAAAGAGTATTTTCCCGCGTTTCATCGCCTGTTCCAGTTCGTCAGCCGGGAGAGACACGGTAGGATCGGACAGCTCTGCCAGTGCCTGCTTGATGGCATCGGGCCACCCGCTCGTCAGCGGGGCCAGCGGCAAAATCAACGGTTGCACGGGCGCTCCTGCGTGCGGCTGGGGAGCCGGAGCCGCGGGCACGGCGGCAGGAGACTTCGGCGCCCCGACCGCGGATGACGGCTGTAATGGCCTGATCACGGGCGCCGACGGCGGTGGCGGCAAGGGCGATGGAGCTGTCGGCGGCCTCAATGCGGATGGGACAGGCAGTGGTGAAGAAGGTTTAATCGGCGGTGGCGGCAACGGCACGGTGGATTTGATCGGAGTCGCCGATGGCGCGTGGGGTGTCGCGGGCCTTGGAGTGACTGCGGGCCCGGATGCGGGCAGGTGTCTCGGTGCCATTGCCGGCGCAGGAGCTGCCGACGTTTTTGCGGGCGCGGCGCTCATGCGCACAGCGCTCAACGGCTCGCCTCTCGGTCCGAAAATGCCCCCGACTTCCTCGGGCACTTCCACCTTCTTCTGCACGGTACGCCGCGGTAACTGTTCCGGCCTGAGTTGAGCAACGATTTCCGGCAACGGCAATTCGACCGGCGTCTGGTCGTGGCTGCTTAAGTCCAGAAAGACCCCTGCGGGTGCGGCCAGTCGCAGTTCGCCAAAAGAAATCCTGACCGAGCCTTGAGGCAATTGGGCCAGTACCTTTTGCAAGGGAATGGAGATATAAACGGCACCGGACGGTGGCTGCCGCACTTTGGCCTTTAACACGTCCGGCAACTTGAGCAGCACGGGCTTGAGCGCGATTTTGATCGAATCGCCGGCCGCCGGCGGCGTATCCTCTGAGACGGGAACGGACGCAGGTAACGGGTCCGGGGGCGCCTGTGGCGCTCGCGGCGGAGGAGGTGCCGCGGCAGCAGGCCGCGCCGGGGCGTAGCCGGGGTGAAACTCGCGCGGAGGATACGCCGTTGGCGCTGGTTCAGCGGCGGGCTCTTCATCCCCGCGCTTTTTGAACAGGTTTTTAAGGCGGCCTAACATCACCTGATAAGTTTGACACGCCGCGGCTGTTTCGTCGATATAATTGTAAGTTGCTTGCAATTTTCAGCCTGTAGGGGTTGTATTGCGACGGAAGTTCAGTTGAACCAGATATGTCCGCCCGCCATAAAGTCCTCCTCCTTGATGATGATCAGGATTTGTTGGAGCTCTACCGGGAAATGCTGGCCCGGCTGCCGAGTCAGCCGGAAATCCATACGGCCACCTCCGGCGCCCGCGCGATCTCATTGCTGGAATCCGAGCCCTTCTCCCTCCTCATCTCCGACCTCAACATGCCGAAAATGGACGGGCTGCAGGTCCTGACGATCGTGCGCCGCAAGTTTCCGCAACTGCGCACGGCGGTGATGACTTCGGTCGTGGACGCGCAATTTCGCACGCGGGCCTACGCCATGGGGATTGACCTGTTTTTGGAAAAGCCGAACACGAGCCAGGAGATCACGTTTTTTCTCGATTGTATCGAATCTTTGCTCGGGCGCGAGATGGATGGCGGGTTTCGCGGCGTGCAAAGCAAAAGCCTGGTGGACATCATCCAACTGGAGTGCCTTTCACAGAGTTCTTCGGTCCTCAAGGTCACCAACGGCGCGTTGAGCGGCAAAATCTGGTTCAACAACGGCGATGTGATTGACGCGGAATCCCAGGATTTAGGCGGGGAAGCTGCTTTCCGGAAGATTCTTTCCTGGAAGACGGGCAACTTTGAGATCCTGCCGGCTGATCCGGAGCGGCCCCGAACCATCTTCAACTCCTACCAGGGTCTTTTGCTGGAATCCGCCCAGGCGCTGGACGAAGCGCAAGCGCAAGTCCCGGAAGGCGAAAGCGCGCACAGTCCGGAAGCCGCGCCGGCTCCCGGGGCTGAATCGCCGCTGGCGCCCCTGGCGCGCTTCAACGGGGTGGAATTTGTCATGACCGTCCGCGCCAGCGACGGCAAATTCGATTCCTGGAGCGCCGAAAATCCGGAGCAAATCTCTCAGTGGGTGCGGCAGACCATGCAGCGTTTTCGCGCGTTGGGAGACGGTTTGCAGGCGGGGCAATTGAGTCAACTGGAAGGTCTGGGACCGCAATGCCATGTGGCTCCTGACCAAGCGTGGGCAAACGGGCGCCACCCTCGTCCGCTTGCCGACCGGCAGTTTCACCCTCGATCCCGGCGGGCGGATTGTCGCCTCGACCCTGCCCCGATCCTTTCCACTGGCGAAGGTACGGCAGATCGGCGACCTGGCGCTATCCACTTTTCAGGCGGCGCGCGAGGCGGGCATTCCGTTGACCGAGTTGATTGCCGACTACGCGGCACTGAAACTCACTGCCCGCGAGCTGCGCGGCGGGGCGATTATTTTCCTTGCTCCCCGGTCGCTGGGGCAAAAATAATGGCCGACCGGACGACTTTTATGGATACCAAGAAACTGGACGACCTGATCATCCAAATCGAAAACTATCTGGAGTGCTGGAAGCAGTTCAATCACTACCTGAGTCTGGCGCGCACCAAAAAATTCGGTCAGGAGGACGAAAACCAGTTTCTGGAAGTCAAGAGCGTGCTGGCGCAGGAACTGGAGATGATTATCTCCGCGGTCGAATTCAGCAACCCCACCAAGGACGAGGTACACACGCTGCTGGGCGGAGCCACTTCGCTGCGGTATCTGAGCGAACTGAACGACGGCGCCTTCCGTAACCTCGAGAATCAGTGGCACAAAATTTACATCGGTTTGCAGTCGATCCTCGGCCAGTTGAAGGTCCAGCAGCGACAGACTGAATCGAAGTCCGTTTGGTCAAACCTCTTTGGCAAAAAGAAGTCGTAAGCCTTTTCCCTCATTTCGCAAAATAAAAACGCCGACTCAATCGAGCCGGCGTTTTGTCGTTTTCGGAAGAATTCTTCAGTTCCGCCGTCGCAGCCGCCAAACCAGCGCGCCTGCGCTCAGGCCAAGCAAAGCCACCGTGGAAGGTTCAGGCACCGGCACCAAGAACCCCCGGATCTCGCCGCCGCCGAAGGTTGACGAGTGTATGTTCCAGTAAGCTTTGCCCCCCGCTATGGCCGCAGCCAGCGCCGACTCTGCCCCTGCCGGTGTTCCACCGTTGGCGGAGACAAACGCCGGATTGAAGCTCGAAGCCGAAGTCAGGTCCAGGGTGATCGAGTACGAGCCACTGGTCACGCCAAGCGGGAAGCCAGCAAAACTTGGAGTCGTCGTGGCGACGCCAGCCGTGCTGCTAAAGGGAGAAGCTGTAGGGGCGTGGATGTGGGAAGCCGTCGTGGTTCCCGTCAAGCCGCTGAAGGACACTTGCAATTGC
>QHPA01000195.1 GCA_003218935.1 Verrucomicrobiota bacterium | reverse complement strand
GATACAACGTCAGGAACGGCACGACGAAAGCGCCGAACTTGTTCAGGAACACGCCAAGGAAAAGGATCCAGGCTGTGCGCGGCAACGCTTTCAGGCTGGCCAGCAAAGGTGGGTGGGTCGAGTTCATGGAAATAAAAAACCCTGCTCGCCATTCGGCAAGCAGGGTTGGGAAATTATTATTTAAGTTAGTCAGGACCCTCCTGCTTGCCGTGTTGATTAACCTTAATGGCACGCCAGGGCATGCGGCGATCGCGCAGGCTAACGACAGCGTCCGGGACGCTCGGGCGCGTCGAATAGTTAATAGTTTGAAATGGGGCGGTCGTTGTCATTGACGGGCGAAACAATGCACGGATTTTCGGCTCCGGTCAAGCGATCCGTTGAAGTGAATGCAAGCGCCCTGGTAGTATCTCAACGAAATTCCATCCGTTGGTAGGGACGGCGCGCTGCGCCGTCCGCGCCGCGTTCAGCGGCGCAACGTGTGGCGTGATTCGCGCCTCACGCATAGTTCGTTCCGCCCGCCTGACGGGCGGGGACATTGAGTTTTGTCCGAGGTCAAGCTCCTCGTGGCGGGTATTTGAAGACGAGGCCAAGCCGATTTCAACGAACTTCAACGTCGAAATCAGAACTGGAATAAATCTTCCGAAATCGCTGTTTGCCGCAACACTTGTAGATGCAGACAAAGGCTTCCCTTCTGACCACTTTATCGCCTTTCTCGTCGGTGAAGCAGATGATACCTGATAAGACTAAATCCAAAAACCCATCTCCATCGATATCGACAAAGTCTGTCTTTAGCATTTCATCCTCGTAGAAAGCACCGTCATCAAACCCCGAACGGATCGAAAGATTTGGACGCCTCACCCAGGCCACCGTTCGACAGACGACTGACGCGAGGCGCGTTCAGCAACGCCCGAGGCGGGCGTGCTCCCCAATTCGGATTTCGGGTCAAAAACGATTTTGCGCCCACTGCAACGCATTTTTCAGCCAGTTGAAATTGAGCCAGCCGTTGTAATACGCACATTCGATCGCAAGCAAAGCTCCGAAAACGAATGTCCATTTCCAGCAGAGCGTCCGGTCTTTGCGGTCCTTCATTAACCATAATGCGGCGCTCGAATTACAGGCCGCCGCCAATCCCAATCCCCACAGCGTCAGCAATTGCACTTTCGGAGCGGACGAAAGCTGCAGGCTCCCGAACCGCGCGCTCGTGATGGCGGGAATGCCGATGAAGATTATGACCAGCAGGAGGCCGTTAAGACATTGGATCAACAGTCGATGCATAGCCAACGTTGTGCAGGCGTCTCGCCTGTGTTCTGGTTCGATTTTATGACTTGCTGGACCGAGACAGGCAAGATGCCTGTCCCACTTCTGTTGCAACGAGTCGCTCAGTTGATCTTCTCGGCGATCTGGTAGCGGAACATCCGCTTCTTCATCCACCGCACCGCCAGCAAATCGTAGAACGAGGCGAACAGCCGGTTCCATACGCCGTAATGGCTCTGGCCGGCGAAGCGCGGATTGTTGGTCACCGGGATTTCCGTGACGGTGAAACCCTCCATCTTGATGAGGGTCGGCAGAAAGCGATGCATGCCTTTGAAAAATTTCAGGTTCTCGATGCACTCGCGTTTGAACGCGCGATACGTGCAACCGGCGTCGGAAATTCGCTCGCCGGACAGTTTGTTCCGCACCCAGTTGGCGATGCGCGACGATGCAATGCGGATGAAGTCGTCACCTTCACCGCGGGTTTGGATGCGCGTACCGCAAACGCAGTCGAACTGCTTCAGCGCTTCGAGAAACTTTGGCAGATCACGCGGATCGTTCTGCAAATCGGCGTCGAGCGTGACGAGGTATTTGCCGCGCGCCGCTTTTAATCCGGCCCAGCTCGCTGCCGACTCGCCGCAATTGAACGCGAAGCGCTGCGCGCGAATCCTTGGATCGCCCGCCGCCAGTTCCGTCAACATTTCCCACGACTTGTCCGCGCTGCAATCGTCGGTGATCACGATTTCGTAAGGCAGTTTGAGCGGTTCCAGAGCGTCGCGGATGGCCTTGATCAACTCGCGCAGATTTCCCTCTTCGTTGTAGCACGGGATGACGAGGCTGAGTTCGGGAGAATCAATGTTCATCAAAGCATTTAATTATTGCCTTTGACGGAACGCGGTAGCGACATTGCTGGTCTATTTCCTCAACAGCAATTCCACAATTATCGCGTGATTGTAGCGGACTATTTTCGTGCGTAAAACTCCGCAATCGCGTCGCACACCCGATCCACATCGCTCAAGGGCATCTCGCCATGAATCGGCAGCGATAGAATCTCTTTGACCACCTGCTCGGTTTTCAGCAGGCGCGGAATATCGCTGAACTTGTTTGTCACCGCCGGCTGTTGATGGTTCGGCACCGGATAATGAATGCCGGTTTCGAGGCTGCGTTCCTTCAAAAACTTTTGCAATTCATCGCGGCGCTCCACGCGCACGACGTACATGTGATAGACCGCACGCGCCCACGGTTTCTCTGGCGGCGTAATCGCGATGCCTTTCAGTCGCTCGTTGTATCGCGCGGCAACAGCGCGGCGATGGTCGTTGAAGCGGTCGAGATGCTTCAGCATCACGCGGCCAATCGCGCCCTGGATTTCGTTGAAACGGACGTTGAACCCCGCCAACTCATGATGGTATTTGTCCTTGCGCCCGTGGTTGCGCAGCATGCGGACTTTTTCGGCGAGCGCGTCATCGTTTGTCACGAGACAGCCGCCATCGCCGAGCACCGTGAGGTTTTTCGACGGGAAAAATGAAAAGGCGCCGAAGTGACCTATCGAGCCGACGGTCTTGCCGTTGTATTTCGCGCCCTGCGCCTGCGCAGAATCTTCGAGCACCCAGAGCCTGTGCTTCGCGGCGATGGTGAGCACGCGGTCGAGGTTCGCCGGATGACCGTAGAGATGCACTGGGATGATGCCGACCGTGCGCGGCGTGATTCGCGATGCAATCTGCTCCACGTCCAAGCAATAGGTGTCGTCGATGTCGATGAACACCGGTTTCGCGCCGCAGTGAATCAACGGTTCCATCGTCGGAAACGCGGTGTGCGACGGCACTATGACCTCATCGCCCGGCTTCAGTCCCTGCGCGAGGTGGAACAGATAGACGATCATCGTCCAGGAGGCACCGAGGATGGCGTGTTTGGTTCCGGTGCAGGCGGCCAGTTCGGCCTCGAACGCCTGGCATTCCTTGCCAAGAATGTATTGGCCGGAGCGCAACGCGCGCAGCGCGGCCTCTTCGACTTCGTGGTTAACGAAGCATTTGGAGAGCGGAATCTTTTGCATCGATCAGAAGTTTTTAACCACGGATTGACACAGATAAACACAGATGAGGAGAGCATCGCGCCAAACCTTTGATCCGTGTTCATCCGTGTTCATCAGTGGTTTCAAAGGAGAATCAGCCTTTCAACTCAACCGTCCGCCCGGTCTTCACTGACTCCATCGCGGCTTCGAGCACGCGGACGGAGTCGTACCCGGCCCAGCCGTCGGCGCGCGGCGGTTTGCTTGTCTGCACGGATTCGACGAATGCCCGCAACTCCGCCAACAACGGTTCCTCGGGCGCGCATTCAATTTGGTGCAACGCCCCTTCCTCGGCCTTGAATTCAGCGCCGCGGCGGACGTGTCTGTTCGCGAACGTTTTGATTTTGTATTGCGAGACATTGTAATCGCAAACCGCCGTCAGTTCGCTGCCGACGACCGTTACCTCGCGGTATTTGCCGGGCAGAAAATAGTTGGTCTCGACCAAACCCCAGGTGGTACCGCGTGCCGTTTCGTACTCCAGAGAAATCAGCGACGCGTCGTCCATGCCGCGCCCCAGAAAATCTTTCATCACCGCGCTCACGCGCATGGGCGGGCCGCCGAGCAGGTAATTGAACAGGTCAACGAAATGTATCGCATCCGCGAAGGTCACCCCGCTGTCGTTGCGCGGGCGTTTGAAACCGCTGAAATTGCTCCGCAGAATGTTCACGCGGCCGAACTGCCCCGCTTGAATTGTCGAGCGCAGCCAATCCGAAGCAGTATCGAACCGGAAGATGTGCCCGACCTGCAGGATGCGTCGTTTTTTTGTCGCGAACTCGGCCAGTTGTTTCGCTTCGGACGAGAGGAGTGTGATGGGTTTCTCGACGAACACATCTTTCCCGACTTCGAGGAATGAGCGGCACAAGTCAAAGTGCGTCTGCGCCGGCGTTACGACCACCGCCGCATCGACGCCCGCCATGAAATCTTTGTGGTTGGTCGAAAGACGGGACTCGGCGATGCCAAGTTTGCGCGCGGCTTCGAGTTGTTTCGGCCGGACATCGGAAACGAACAGTTCGACCGGCAGCGAATGCAACACGCGCAGATGGTTGACGCCCCAACGGCCCAACCCCAGCAACAGAATTTTAGTCATCGCAGTTCAATCGGGAACCGCTGCCACGCCGGTGGCGACAGGCCTTGACCTGCCCGCGGTCTGGCGTTGCCGCGCTCATCCACGTGAAAACCGAGGGTGTAATCCATGAAAACGCCAATGCGCGCAAGTGAAAATCAGTCGGGTTGGACGCGTTATTGTGATCTCCGGCGAGACGGATCAGGAGTGCTGAACAATTCCCATTGCCCCACACGGACGATGAGACGCAGTGGTTTGTTTGTCATCGAGTGTTGGAAGTGATCAAAGGTGCCGGAGAAGCCAACGACCAGCACGCGTTGGTTCCCAGAGAGCAGTTGGACCAGCGCGAGTTCGTCCGGCAAAACCAGATCGCCGAAGCGCTCGCGGTTGCCTGGAAATTCAAAGGGCACCTGGTCGAGAGCCATGCCGCCGAGATACGGTCGACGTGTCGCCGAAATGACGGGATACGCATAGAACGGCAGGCCTTGCGGCAGTCGGCCCCAACAGACCAGCGTGTCGCCGGGCTGATGATTTTCCCGCAAGGCGGCAGCCAATGGTTTGAGCGTCTGGTTGCTTTTGAGGCTGGTTTCCAGCGAAGGCATATTGGCGGCAATAAACTGGAGATTCAGTAGTGCGAGGACAAGCGAGCAAACAGCACACTGATCTTGTGAAAATCAGGGGAGGCACAAGAACGGGAACAAGCACCATCAAGACCAGTGGACTGAGCATGCAAACACGCCACGTCCAAGCAGGCGGCTGGGGCGGGTTAAGATACGGCCCGCCACCGAAGAAACGCAGAGCCACCATCACCGCCAACGTCGGGAACATCGGCAGGATGTAGGCCGGCAGTTTGGCTCGCAGTAACGATAAGAGACAAAAAGTGATTGCGGCCACGGCGCTCAGCATGAGCCAGGCATCTTTTTGAAGCCCGACCAGACTCCGCCAGTGCGCGCGCCGCCAGAGCCAGCCCAGCAGCAACGTCCACGGCAGGAACCCGACGCCGAGAATGGCGAAGTAATATAGCAAGGGACCGCGTCGGTTCCGGATGGTCGTGCCGAGCGCGTGTCCCACCGCCTGGCCGTAAACCATGAAATCGAACGCCCGCGGCACGCGATGGAAAACTGCCAGGAACCATGGCACGACGAGAACCACAAACAGCGCCAGACCGGCAATCACCCCTCCGAACACCGCTTTCCTTTGGCGAACATCATGCCAACGGCAAACCGACAGCGTCGCCAGACAGACCAGTGGAATGACAAAGGCAATCGGCCCTTTGGTCAAAAAACCGAGCGCGACCGCCGTCCAGCCCGCCAGATGCCACGCGAAGAAAAACTTTTGTTTCGCTTCTACGTCTTCCAGACTTCGCCAGCTTCTCCAAAAAAAATAAACTGCCCAGGCAACGAATTGGGTGAGAATAATGTCGGTCGTCAACATCCGTGCCATGACGAAGTAGAGGAGCGAGCTTTGCAGAATCAATGCGCTCCAGAGGCCGACACGAGGACCGCCCAGCGCGCGACCGAACAGATAACTCATCCAGACCCCGCTGAGGCCTGCCAGCGCCAGCGGCAACCGCACAGCCCATTCGTTCTGGCCGAAGACGGACATCGAAAGAGCCACCGCGCAGTACGTCAGAGGCGGTTTGTCCAGGTGCGGCACATACCAGAAGTGCGGAACGATCCAATCGCCCAGTTCAATCATCTCGCGGGCGATTTCGGCGTAACGGCCCTCGTCCGGCTCGTTCAACGAACGGCTGCCGAGGAGAAAGAGGAACGTGAACAGCGTCAGCGCCACCAACCACCACCGTTGGCGCGGCGAGTCCTCGTTTGGAATCATCAGCGGTTTTTAGTGCTCGCCCGACAAAGCTGCAAGCCGGGACTGGCCGCCGCTTAAAGTTCGGCGCCGATCGGGCATCGGTTCGTCGCACGCAAGGGAACCGCCCATTTCACCCGATTTTCTTCGGCAGGCTCGCCTTAACCATAAGCTCAGTTTTACAGACGCGAAAACAAACTGCAGGCTCAGGGAGGTTCATCGTGCGAGGTGGTGTCGAATTCTTTGCATCTTTTTGCCGCGGCGCGCGTCATTGTGAGAGATGAACGAATTCATGCCAATGAAAACCACAATGCATTTTTCAACAGCTTCCGCTTTCTGGGTGATGCTGCTGGCCGCCGCGACGGCCGGTTGTTCCACCTTCAACAGCGACTGGAAAAAGGCGGGGGCCACGCCGCCAGGCGACGACATCACGGGCCGCTGGGAAGGATCGTGGCTGAGCGGGAAGAACGGCCACCACGGCAGGCTGCGATGTGTCGTCACCAGACTCGGCGATGACCGGTACCGCGCCCATTACCAAGCGACTTACTGGAAAATTTTTCGCATCAGTTACTCGGTGGACATGCAAGCTCGGCAGGAATCGTCGAACACCTGCAAATTCCAGGGCGAAACGAACCTCGGCTGGTGGGGCGGAGGCGTGTATCATTACGACGGCGACGCCACGCCGACGAATTTCTTTTCGACCTACAAATCCAAATACGATCACGGCACGTTTCAGATGACG
>QHPA01000194.1 GCA_003218935.1 Verrucomicrobiota bacterium | reverse complement strand
CTACTACGAGGACAACAAACTGCGGGCCTATCTGGCATCCTGGGAAGCGCATAACGGCCCGCATCCGATCGGCTTGGATTTCCCCAAACGACTTGGACCATTTTTGTGGGCGGCGCACCACGCCGAGCCGAATCTGAAACCGGGCGCAGACACAAGCCTTTCGGGCGAGTTGTCGCTGCCATCGGGTCTGGTGAAGCGCACTTTGGTTCCCCAGGACCGGGATCTTGGCTGGCAGGTGCACGACACGTTTCAGCCTCACGGTGGAAGGGGCGGATACGAATTCTGTGTGCGCTGGCAATTTGCGCCGGGTGCGAGTCTCGAAAAACTCGCCGACCGCAGGTTCCGCCTAAGTCGCAACGGTGTTTCCATGGAAATCCAGGCGAGCTTCGACTGGGTCGAAGTCCGTGCTGTCACTGAAAAGGACAGCCGCGTTTTGCTGAGCGCGGCCACGTCGGAATCGGAGGCGCGATGGGTTGGCACGGTATCGTCCGTGTTTCGGAAAATGGAGTGGGGTCCGCTCCTGAAGTTGGTGGGCGGATCGAGCGACAAATCTTGCGTTTTCAGCACGACGTTTCTAGCCTGCGGCGACTCATGAAGATCAGCATTTTCGGCCTCGGATATGTCGGCGCCGTGACGGCGGGGTGTCTGGCGCAGCAAGGGCATCAGGTCGTCGGTGTCGATGTCTCCGAGCAAAAGGTTCAGACGCTGAATCGCGGCGAGTCGCCGATCATTGAGCCGGGCCTGGAGGAGTTGCTAAAGCAGGCGAGGCAACGCGGTCTGTTGCGCGCCTGTACCGACGCGGCGGAAGCCGTGGCGGTGACGGACCTGTCGCTGGTGTGTGTGGGCACGCCGGTGACGGTTTCCGGCGCGATTGATCTGGGCTTTGTTCGTCAAGTCAGCGAACAAATCGCCAAGGCATTGCGGGGGCGGCCCAAATCGCACGCGCTGGTTTTCCGCAGCACGATGTTGCCGGGCAGCACGCGGCGGCTGGTTGAACAATTGTTGGCGGATTTCGTCGGGGCCGGGAGGTTGGAGGTTTTTTACTTTCCGGAATTTTTACGCGAGGGAGCAGCGGTGGAAGATTTTTTAAACCCGGCGCTCGCGGTGGTGGGAACCTGCGATGGTTTGCGGCCTGCGGCGGAGCCGATGGCATTGTTCGGCGCAGACGCGGCGGTCGTGAACTGGTCAACCGCGGAGATGGTGAAATATGCCTGCAACGCGTTTCATGCGACAAAGATCACGTTCGCCAACGAAATCGGCCGACTGGGCAAACAGCTCGACCTGGATTCGACGGCGGTAATGTCGTTGCTGTGCCGGGACAGGAAGCTGAACCTGTCTGCCCATTACTTGCGGCCCGGCAATCCATTCGGCGGGTCGTGTCTGCCGAAGGACGTGCGGGCGCTGAATCATTTCAGCCGTCAGCAAGGCGTGCTGTTGCCGCTGCTGGAGAATATTCTAGCGAGCAACGAGCAGCAGTTGCGAAGTTTGCTGCAACGGATCGAGCGTTCGGGGCAGAGTGAGGTTGTGATTTTGGGGCTCTCGTTCAAAGCGAACACGGACGATTTGCGCGAGAGCGCGATGGTGGAGGTGGCGCAAAATCTTTTGGGCCGCGGCCGCCGGGTGCGCATTTACGATCCGCAATTGAACCTCGCGAAACTGGTCGGCAGCAACAAACGGATGATCGACGCGAAGATGCCGCACCTGGCGTCGCTGTTGCACGAGGACCTGGCGCTGGCGGTAGGCAAAGAGGGATTGTTGGTGGCGGCGCAGCGTTGCGCCTCGGTTGCGGAGCTGGCGAAGGTCGTGACACCCAAGCACCAGATTCTTGATGTGAACGGCTGGCCGGAATTGAGACAGTTGCCGGCGAAGTATGAAGGGTTTTGCTGGTGATTGCATTTACGATTTACGAATTACGATTGACGCGGCCAGGGGAACTCAACGCGGCGCTTTTCGCATCGCCCGCGTAAATCGTCAATCGCCGCCAATCGGCAATCGGCATCGTAAATCGTAAATGAGCAAGCCCGCCGTTCTCATCATCGTCGAGAATCTGCCGGTGCCGCTCGACCGCCGGGTGTGGCAGGAGTCCTGCGCGTTGCGCGACGCCGGCTACGAAGTCGTGGTGATCTGTCCGCAAATGCGCGGTTACACGCAGGCGGAAGAAAAGGCGGAGGGAATTCAAATTTACCGGCACTGGATCAGCGGAGAAGCGGGCGGGTTTATCGGATTCTTTCGCGAATACGCAACGGCGCTTTGGGGAGAGACACGATTGGCCTGGAGGGCATGGCGGCGGCACCGATTCAAAATTATTCACCTCTGCAACCCACCGGACTTGCTGTTCCTGGTGGCGTGGCCCTTCAAACTGTTTGGCGTTCGCGTGATTTATGACGTGCACGATCTTTGGCCGGAAATGTTTGAGGCCAAGTTTGGCAAGCCAGGCCTGTTTTATTGGGCGGTGCGTCTAACCGAGCGACTGACCTACGCCTGTGCCGATGTTGTGCTGGCAACGAACGAGTCCGTGCGGGCGGTCGCTTTGCAGCGCGGAAAAAAGCCGGCGGAGAAGGTTTTTGTGGTACGAACAGCCCCGAACATTCCCAACACGGAGTTGCCGCCGGACCCGACTCTCAAAAAGGGGAAAAAGTTTCTCGTCGGCTACGTCGGCGTGATGGGGAACGCAGACGGGGTGAATTACATTTTGGATGCGGCGGCGCATTTGCTGCATCAGCTTGGCCGCAACGACGTGCACTTTCTATTGATGGGTACAGGGCCGGAATTTGAACGGCTTTTGAAGCGACGCGAAGGATTGGGATTAGAGAGCTGCGTCGATATGCCCGGTCGAGTGTCGGATGAGTTTCTATTTACAGCGCTCCGGACAATGGACGTGGGCGTCTCCAGCGACCCGAAAAACTCCTACAACGACCATTGCACGATGAACAAGGTTCTGGAATATATGGCCTTCGCCAAGCCGCAGGTGATGTTTGATCTTAAGGAAGGGCGGGCGTCCGCCGCGGAAGCGGCGATTTACGTGACGGATAACTCCGCAGAGAAACTGGCCGAATCCATCGGTCGTTTGCTTGACGATCCGCCGGGACGCGAGCGCATGGGTCGACTGGCGGCAGAGCGGATCCGGACGCAGCTCAATTGGGAAGGATCGGTCGGCCGGATGTTAGGGGCTTACCAGGTGGCGGTGCAATCACCGGTGCAGCGGAAGGGAGCGGAATTTCATTGAGCAGAACCCCCAAAGGGTGTCTCATCTGACTGAATCAGTTGTTATGGCGGAAACACACTCCACACCTGGCAGACCCGCACGGTTTCTGGTTGAAGCGGCCGAGTTCTGGCGGGCGATGCCGGACAAGCCGCTGTTTTTCAGTTTGTTGACCTTATGGGGGCTGCTGTTTCACCTGTTCGGAAACTCGACGTTGGGTTACGTGAATACTCCGTCAATTTTCCGATGGTGGCTTTGGGTGACTACACGCGGGTTGGAGGGTGCAACTCTCTGGGATGGGTTAAAGCGAATTCTTGGTGCCGACGAGGCATATGTCTGGTTTGCGCCGTTCGTGGTTCTTGGACTGCTCTGGTGGAAACGTCGTGAGTTGGCCGCTGTTTCCAAGCAGAGTTGGTGGCCTGCCCTGGGCTTGTTTGGCGTCGCGCTTTTGCTCCACGTTCTTGGCTTCGTGGTGCAGCAGACCCGGGTTTCCCTCGTTGCCTTCTTCCTCGGCCTCTACGCGTTGACCGGTTTGGTTTGGGGCTGGAGATGGCTGCGCAGCACTTTTTTTCCAAGCTTCCTGCTCGTCTTCTGCATCCCTCTGAGTAACTCAACCGAATACGTTACCGTTCCCTTGCGACACTTTGCGACGAACATCACGACCATCCTGGCTCATAGCCTGTTGGGGATAGACGTGCTTCAGAACGGAACCAGCATTTGGGAGCCGATGGGCAAGTACAAATACGAGGTGGCGGCCGCTTGCAGTGGAATTCGAAGCCTGACGGCGATTGTTGCATTGGCGACGATCTACGGGTTCATCGAATTCAAGAGGAACTGGCAGCGTTTCACAATCATCGCATCGGCTTTCCCGCTGGCGGTGATCGGCAACGTGGTCCGTTTGCTGACGATTATCGTTGCGGCCGAGACCTTCGGCCAGCCGGCGGGCAATTACGTGCACGAAAACTTTTGGTTCAGCTTGCTCCCGTATGCGCCGGCGATGGTTGGTTTGATGACTCTTGGGCACTGGCTGGGAAGAGGACGGGCGCACAATATCGCGGTTTTGGAAGCCAAACCGGTATGAATAAACGTTCGTGGAACATGTTAGTCGTAGTTCTGGTGCTGGTCGGCGGCGCTTCGAGTTTGCTCGGCTACTGGAAAACAAAACAGAAGCTCGGCCGACCCGGCGTAAAAATTGTGGCCGAACCGATTCATGACCCCGATGGAAAGGTAGTGGGAACGAACAGTGTTTATTTGCCGGAGCAGGCGTTGAACTTTTCCTCCCAACCGGTGCCGGTGACTCCGCTGGAACTGGGATGGTTGCCCCAGGATACGACTTACGGGCGCCGGATTTACAAGGCGCCGGACGATTTTCAGATCTGGTGCAATGTGGTTTTAATGGGCAGCGATCGCACCAGCATTCATAAGCCGCAATATTGTCTGACCGGACAGGGGTGGTGGATTGACCGGTCCGAGTTGACCACCATTCCGATGGACCGTCCCTCTCGATATGACTTGCCGGTGATGAAACTGACCGCCACCAGCGTGGGAGAGACGGCCAGTGGAGAGAAGGTGAAGGCACGCGGCGTTTATGTTTATTGGTTTGTGGCGGACAATGAACTGACGGCCGACCATCTTCAGCGGATGTGGTGGATGGCCCGCGACTTGATTCGCACGGGGACCCTC
>QHPA01000363.1 GCA_003218935.1 Verrucomicrobiota bacterium | reverse complement strand
ACTGCGCTTGCTCGCGTCCACGGAAAACTGTGCCAACGGATGACCGAGCAATTCCCTCACCGGCAACCGCGCCATTTCGTACGCCACATCGAAGGCGTAAATGTAAACGACCTCGCCGGCGTATCGGGTCACCGAGCTCGATCCGCCTGGGCGATGTGATGTTTCAGGATGTCCGACCAGCGAGACCATAAAACCGACCTAGGTTACGCCATAGCCGGGGAGGTGTCCATTAAACCGGGCAAATGGTTGAAGCCTGAGTCCTTGTGCCTGGCCGCACAACCGCGATTTGCGCGCGGGTTTCAGGCTCGCATCAGACGGAGCAGCGTATTTCGCGGGCGCGGTAATCCTCCATTCTCCTCGCACGACAACCTGGTCAACCGACAACTTGCTTTGGCACCTCCCGCCGCGCCCATGGCAGGCGATTTGCTTGACAGAAAAGGGACTGAAGAAATGGGCCGCGGTCGTACCGAAACAGGACACCGACGCTGGTAGCTGTTCTCTTTCAGTCACAACGCGCACTCGCCGAATCAAAGACACGTCGAACGGTCCCGGCTAAACGCGCAGCGATATATTTATGACCATCCAACAAGCCGAGCAGTGGATTCGGGATTACCAGAAGGTTCTTTCCGATGACACCAAGCGAGGCAGCCGACGCGATCCCAGGCTGTTGCCCGCTCCGAAGGAAAAACTGTTGCAGGCCATCAAGCTGCAACTCGCCCAACTGTTTTTCTTCAACTCCCACACCAACGAAGACCTGACCAAGCCGCTCATCAAGGCCGCCATGTTCCTCGATAGTTTCAGCGATCTGCCCAGCGGGGCTACGGAGTTCATCGAGTCCATGCACCGTCGCCGACGCGAAATTGATTCCTTTTGCATGGAGCTGTTAAAGCTGCAGCGGTCGGACCAGTTCTACTGGCAACGCGTTTATGCCATGCTGGGCATCAACTCCGAAACGAAAACGACTTCCTTCTTTGAAGGGATGAAGCAGCGGCTCCGTTCCGGGTTCAAGTCTTCGGCACCGCAGCAAGAACAGTTCGCCAGCCGCAATCCAGAGGAGCGCATCACCCTCGATTGACTGCGGTTTCAGCGGTCGCCACCTGACTCCGCACCCGGCGTGAGCGTTCGGCACGGTACGCTCACGTTTCTCGATTCATTCGCCTCAACACTGCACGACAAACATCCATCGCGGAACCGGGATGCCCAAGCTCCCTCGCCGCGCGCGCCATTTCCTTCAGCTTTTTTGCGCCCAGCAGATGTTCGAGGCGGAACGGCAGGTCCTCGATTCGGTTCACCTTGGCGGCCGCCCCGCGTTCGAGCAGAAAATCGCTGTTCGCAGCTTCCTGGCCGGGAATCGGATTGAGAATAAATAACGGCTTGCCCATTGCCAGCGCTTCCGAGGTCGTCAATCCACCCGGCTTGGTGATGATCAAATCCGCCACCGCCATCAGTTCGTGCATGTTTGTGACGAAACCCAGGACGCGTGTCGGGTGTCGAAAATCTCCGCAGGCTAAATTCCGACGCAGTTTCTCATTCCGTCCGGCAACCACCAGGGCTTGAAAATCGCGCTCAACCTTGTCCAGGGCGGAAAGGATTCCGGCCACCGGCCCCATTCCAAAGCCACCGCCCAGCACGAGCAACACCGGCAGGTCATCGCGTAATCCGTAATTCTTTCGCACCGCGCGAGCGTCAGGACGGCTCGAAAATTTCGCGCCAATGGGAATGCCCGTCACAACCACGCTATCCGCCTTTGCCCCGCGCGCCATGAGACTGGCCTTCGTTTCCTCCGCCGCCACGCAATACAAGTCAACCGCTGGCTCCATCCAGAGCGCGTGCGCCTCGAAGTCCGTCACTACGCAGACCGTCAGCGGATTGAACCCCCTCCTTTCCAGGTGAGCCATGATCTCGACCGGCAGGTAATGCGTGCAGATCACGGCGTTTGGCTGGAACTTCTTCAAATACTTCACAAACTTCTGGTTGGTCCGCTCGGCGAATCCCCGCCGAAAACGCGCCACCTTCCGGAGGAAAGTCGGATTGTCCGTCTTTTTGAAAACCATGCCCCACAATTCCGGCGCGTGTTCCACCAGTTTCACGTAGCCTTTGACGTAAACGTTTCGCTGCAGTCGCGAAACGAAATCGAGCAGATCAACCTTCTCAACGACATCCTCGGGACGCAGTGCGCGCCACGCTTCTTCCAACGCCGCTGCCGCCTGCAAGTGCCCCGCCCCAGCCGTCACCGTCGCGATAAGAATGCGCATGTTGAATTCGCCGGAGGTTTACCCCGCCGCAACGATCGTGAACAGGAAATTTCTCCGCCCGAACGAAGATGGCGCATCTCTGCCGGCGAGCCGATTATTGCGAGCCAGTCCTCAACAGCCCCTCCATCGGCGCAAAATCGTCCGTCAGCAGCGGGCAGCCCTGCCAGTTCGGCGGGGGTTCGATGCGGAAGGAAGAGGCCCGCTCCCGGAAGTTCGGCAGTGTAACGCGCTTGGATTGAATCAAAATCGCCGACCGCTCCTGAATCGTGACGTAGCTGAACTTCTCCGCCGAGCGCGTTCCGATGATGACCACGTTCTGCGACTCCTTCGCGGGGAACAGATAAACCTGCGGGAAGGCCGACTTCATCGTTTTGTAAATCGCGCCCAGCAGATCGGCCCGCCAGCCCCGCAGGTTTCCGATGACGTTGTA
Organism: Verrucomicrobiota bacterium; assembly: GCA_003218935.1. Lineage (GTDB taxonomy): Bacteria > Verrucomicrobiota > Verrucomicrobiia > Limisphaerales > AV2 > AV2. Next base: position 2,252 of record QHPA01000363.1, on the reverse strand, counting down.
GGCGATGACACCGTTGGTCGTGAGGTGGCTCGCGGCCAGCCCGAAGAATTCTTTTGTAGCCAGATGATACGGGATGAACGAGCCGTAACGATTGGCCACATAAGCATCGACAAGAATCAGGCCGTATTTCATCTCGCTTCGGCGCAGGAACACGCGACCGTCGGACACATCCACGCGTTGACTCGTTGTCTGCTCGAAGCGGAAGAACTGTTTCGCCACTTCGACCACAGCGGGATCGATCTCCGCGGTGGTCACGGTCACGTGCGGGTAATAATGCGCGTAGGCGCGCTGTGCGCTGCCGCCGCCTAAACCGATCATCAGCACGTTCGTGAGCTGCGCGTTCCACAGCCACGGCATGTGGAAATACTCGGTGTATTCGAAATGGCCCCTTAACGGATCCCGCAGGCTCATGCGCGTCTCCGTTGATCCGTCAAAACTCAGCATGCGGGTTCCGTCCTGATCGCTCACGCGGATGTGGTGATAAGGTGAGGTGATCTCGAAAACGACGGCAGAGTTGCCGGCTTTGCCCGCAGCCAGCAACCCGCAACAAATCGCCAGAAGGGCGCGCGCCGTTTTCATTCTTTGGGCGGTTCCGCGGGAGGAACGCTCGCTTCCGCAAACCACCGGTCCATCAACAGGCACAGCACGCCCAGCAGCACGGTGAGCCCGCCCGTCGCGCGGAAGATGCTCGACACGTTCATGTGATCGATCAGCACGTAGCCGGACACGAACACGCCCGCGATGCTGCCGGTGGTGCTGGCCGCGATGATCAGGCCGCTGGTCCGGCCAACGTGCGTGAGTTGTTTCGACGCCACTCGTATCATGTACGGCGAGAGCGTCGCCAGCACAAAGCACGGCAGCAGAAAAATCAACGAGCTGCCAATCACCGGATCGAGCTTTTGCCAGAACGGAGGGATGTTTCGGTCCGCTGGATGGCGCAGGATGATGGCGTCGATGAGCGGGGCCGCGAAGTTCGGAATGAAAAACGTGGTCGCGCCGGCCGGCACGAGCAAAAAGGTGAGCAACGACACGCGCTGCCAGCGGTCCGCCAGCGCGCCACCCGCATAATAACCGAGCGCCAGCGCAATCAGGACCACGCCAATCTGACTGATCCACACGTAAAACGAGCTGCCGAAATCCTTGGCCAAATATCGCGCGCCGATGACTTCAAGCACCATCACCGCGAAACCACCCAGGAAAACCAGGCTGGTGGCGGCCAGTTTGCGCATGATCTGACCATAGCGGTTGACGCCGTCCGGAGCGAGGGGAAACGAGTCGCAACGCAGTTTGCCCCTCGCACTTAAGGCTGGCGTTCATGGTGCCGGTGGCCTAATTGAATTCGAACCAATGACTATGAGCATCGAACGACCAGCGAACGATCCGCCAGCGTCCTTTCCGCAGCCGGCACTCACTCGCCGAGGGTTCATCCGTCAGGTCGGGCGCTTCGCGACCGGAGTGGCCCTTGCGGCCGGGAGAGACACATTGTTTGTCCCGTTGGCATTCGGCGCGGAGAAAAAACGTTTGAAGATCGCCGCGGTGCTGACGGAGTTCACCTATCGCAGCCACGCCCACGTTTTGCTCGAAAACTTTCTGGAACCCTATTTGTTCAACGGGAAGCTGACCTCGTCCGGCATGGATGTCGTCAGTTTTTACGTGGACCAATTTCCCGACCGGGACATGGCGCGCGAGGTCGCCGCAAAATACAACATCAAAATCTATCCGACCATTGCCGGCGCGCTTTGTCTGGGTGGCGAAAAACTGGCGGTGGATGGCGTGTTGTCGATTTGTGAACACGGAAAATATCCAGTTAACGAGAAAGGCCAGCAGGAATATCCTCGCAAGCGATTCTTCGATGAAATCGTGGCGGTGTTTCGAGAAAGCGGTCGCGTCGCGCCGGTTTACAATGACAAACACCTTTCCTATCGCTGGGACTGGGCCAGGGTGATGTATGATACCGCCCGAGGTTTGAACATCCCCTTCATGGCGGGTAGCTCGGTGCCGCTCGCTGAACGCCGTCCCCCGGCGGAGATCCCGCGCGGCGCCAGGATCACCGATGCGGTGTCGGTCCACAGCGGTCCGGTTGAGTCCTACGACTTTCACGGTCTTGAAGTGCTGCAAGCGATGGTGGAGTCCCGGCGCGGCGCTGAAACAGGCGTTGCGCGGGTGCAGTTCCTGCAAGGTGAAGCCCTCTGGAAGGCCGCCAACAACGGACTCTGGTCGGTGGAGCTGGCCCAAACTGCTTTGTCCACCGA
>QHPA01000362.1 GCA_003218935.1 Verrucomicrobiota bacterium | reverse complement strand
TCCGTCCGTCTTCACTATTGCCCGCGTTTCATCCATTGAGGCAAGGCGCAATGGTTCCAATTCGCGCCATCCGGCCGCCCCAATCTCGTAACGAGCGAGATAAAATTCGTTGCGTTGCGCGTCGATGACAATGCTCGCGCGGCCAAACATTTTTTCCGCGTGCGCCTGGCTGGCCAGACATTCGACGCTGCTGACGCCGGTGACCTCGGTGCCGCGGGCCAATTGCCAGCCCTGGGCCAACGCGATGGCGGCGCGAATGCCGGTGTAGGAACCGGGGCCAAGTCCAACGGCCAGGCAATCGATTTCCTCGCGTTCCCATCCGGCGGCGCGCAGCACTTCGTCCACCAGAGCGAGCGCGTGGCTTTCGCGTGCGCGAGCCTCGTGCGCCCGCGCGCACAACTGGCCGTTGGCGACCACCGCGACGCTCCGTCGGTCGGAGGAGAATTCAAGGGCCAAAATCTTCATACGCGATGCGTCGCTCCCGTTCGCTCGAAACTTCCAGACTGACTCGCCGCAATCTCAAGCCGGGAACCTGAAACCCAAAGGTTGAAACCGGGTCGAACCATCGCTCCGCCCATTCGATCACCGCCACGCCCTTCGATCGGCAAAAATATTCCTCCAACCCGGCAGCGACAATCTCCCGGCGCGATTCGAGCCGATACAGGTCGAGGTGAAACAGCGACAGTCGTCCGCCGTTATATTCATTGATCAGGGTGAAGGTGGGCGAATGCACGCGGTTGGTCACTCCGAGACCGCGGGCGATGCCTTTGACCAATTGCGTCTTGCCCGAGCCGAGAGCGCCGGTCAGTCCGATGACCTGGCCGGACGGCGCCTCACGGCCCCATCGTTCACCGAGCGTCATGGTTTCTTCAGGGCTTTTGGAAATGAACGTAACCATGAGCTGACAGCGGCCTGACTCCCTTTTTGTCGCGAATGGTAACGCCCGGTTCGGCGGTAATCCTGCCGATGCAACTGAGGCGTAATTCTGGAAATTGTTTCTTCCAGGCTTCGAGCAGCGGCACGCCGTCGCGGCCGGCGGCCGTGAACAGCAACTCAAAATCCTCGCCGTCGGTCAGCGCGGCCAGGAGTGGTAGCTTGGCTGAAGAGTCCGCGCGAGCGGCCAATTTCGCCGCGCGACTGATCGGAATGGCGTCGGAGAGCAACTCAGCCCCGACTTTGCTCGCCTTCAGGATGTGCCGCAGGTCGCCGGCCAGACCGTCGCTGATGTCCATCATCGCGTGAATGGAAAAATTCTCCGCCAGCCAACGCGCTTCGGACAATCGCGGTTCGAAATCGAGATGCTTTCCGGACAAAGAGCCGCCCAGTTCGCCGGTGACAAAGATGGCATCGCCCGCTTTTGCGCCGGAACGCAGCGGCGACTTTCCCCGCGTCACCGTGCCCAGGACGGAGGCGGAAATGAGCATTCGCTCCGGGTTTATCGTCGTCTCACCGCCGACAATGGCCACACCATGCCGCTTGGCGAGCGTGTTAATGCCCGCGTAAATCCGCTCCAGGAAACCGGAATCAAAATCGGCCGGCAACGCCAGCGTGATCAACGCGTGCGTTGGTGTGCCGGCCATGGCCGCCACGTCGCTCAGGCAACGGCCCAGAGCTTTGTGGCCGATTTTTTCGGGTGCCGCCGTCTTCATAAAATGAATTCCTTCCACCACGGCGTCGGTTTTGAACAACAGCCAACGATCCGGCAACCCCAGATCGATCAACGCGCAGTCGTCCCCGGCGCCGACCACCGTGCTGTCGTTGGTGTTAAGTGACAGTGTCAGGTGAGCGATCAATTCGAATTCGTCCATCATTGCCAGGTGAGCTTCAAATCTGCCGCTTTTCCCCGCCGTTCGGCTGCCGGAACAGAATCAACAGGCCCACCAAGCAACCGCCCAGGGCAAAAGTGGCAAAATCAATCACAATCCATTTCCAATTCAGAGTGGCTTGCAGGAAGTTATCGAAATTGAACAAGCTGTGCGCGAAGATGGGCGCGACCAGATTATCAGTCGAGTCGTAGAGCCAGGCCAAAATCAACCCCAGGAACGTCAAGGGCACGAAGGTCATCAGATTCAAATGCAACGCGCCGAATAAAATCGCCGACCCCAACAGGGCCGCCTTGGGATACCCGCGCTGTTTTACAAACGGATAAAGAATGCCGCGAAACAGGATTTCTTCCGTGACGGGAGCAACCATGATCGCCAGAACCCCCAAAAAAACCTGCGAACTCACTGAAACATTTGTCTGAAGCATCTGGACCGACTGCTGAGGGACTGCGGTCAAATGGACCCGGTCCATCAAGTTGACGGACAAAGTCCCCAGATACCGGGCGATGGGTAGAACGATAAACGTGACGCCCAGGGCCATCAACAACGCCGACCATTCACGCCCCGACCTGAAACCGAAGGCGGTCCGCCAACTGGCGCCCCGGCCCCGCACCATCAAATGCACCAACGCCAGGATTGTCCCATAGAAGCAAAGGTAAACCGTGAAATTCACAACCTGGCTCCCCGCATCCACTGAAACGTCCGCGCGCGTCGAGGCAATTAGGTTTGAGAAAATTCCCACCAGCAGCAGCGTGGACAGCAACGTCATCACCACCAGAAAATCCATCAGTTTCCACGGTTTCTCGGACAACATGGTTTCAAGTTATACGTCCGGGATGAAGGTGACGATTGAAAAAGTGATGGCTGGCCTGTTGTCCGTGGTCAGTGGCCAGTTGTCTTTTCGCCATCCCATCCGTGCCCATCTCAAACGGAAATGCGCCTGCCTGCGCGGCGGCACGCTCCCACGGGCGTACAGCCACGGACGACGGACTACTGACAACTGACCACGTTGTTTGTTCCTTGCCCGACCGTTGACAACGGTTATGGTAACGAGTGTCGCTCAACTGGAAGATCGTTGGTGCCGTTGCCGTCGCTGCGGCCGCGGCTGTGGGCGACGGCGCCGTGCAGTCAGAAAAAACCAACTTAATCAAAACCAACGTGACTCCAACCGGCACTTACTCCCGCACGAATCATCTGGCCCGCGAGAAGTCCCCTTATCTGCTCCAGCACGCGCACAATCCCGTGGATTGGTTTCCCTGGGGTGAGCCGGCGTTCGCCAAAGCGCGCCAGGAGAACAAACCCATTTTCCTGAGCATCGGCTACTCCACCTGCCATTGGTGTCACGTGATGGAACGCGAGTCGTTTGAGGACGAAAAGACGGCGAAATTCCTGAACGAACATTTTGTCAGCATCAAAGTGGACCGCGAAGAGCGCCCGGACGTGGACCAGATTTATATGACGTTCGTTCAGGCCATGAGCGGACAAGGCGGCTGGCCTCTCAACGTTTTTCTTACGCCGGAGCTGAAACCGTTTTACGGCGGAACCTATTTTCCGCCCGATGGCCGCTACAGTCGGCCCAGCCTCATGCAGGTCCTCCAGAACATCAGCCAGCTCTGGAAAACGCGGCATGGCGACGTCCTCAACTCCGCCGCTGATCTCCATCAACGCCTGGAGAGCCACACCGGTCGCGAAGCCACCAACCTGCTCGTGCTCACCGCCGAAGTGTTGCGCAACGCCGCGCGGCAGTTCAAGGACGACTACGACCCGAAGAACGGCGGCTTCGGCGGCGCGCCGAAATTTCCGCGCCCCAGCGAACCAGCGTTCCTCCTGCGTTGCGGCGCCCGGTTCAAAGACGACGAGTCCGTGCGCATGGTGTTGCACACCTGCGAACGGATGGCCGCCGGCGGTATGTACGACCAGATCGGCGGCGGGTTCCATCGCTATTCCGTCGATGCCGAATGGCTCGTGCCGCACTTCGAGAAAATGCTCTATGACAACGCGCAGTTGGTGAACCTCTACCTCGACGCCTGCCTCGTCAGCGGCCGGAAAGAGTTCGCCGACGTCGCGCGCGACATTATCGGCTACGTCCTGCGCGACATGACCCATCCCGAAGGCGGATTTTACTCCGCCGAAGACGCCGACAGCGAAGGCAAGGAAGGCAAGTTCTACTGTTGGACGCGCGAGGAATTGTCGAAGCTGCTGACGCCCGACGAATTCAAGGCCGCCGTCCGCTATTTTGGTGTCACCGAGAAAGGCAACTTCGTGGACCACAGCGACCCGAATCCCTTGCCGCACCAGAACGTGTTGAGCATCGTTAAGCCACTTCCACTATTGCACTCTCCGGAAAAACCCCTCACCCGCCCTTCGGTCACCCTCTCGCCATCCGATGGGGAGAGGGAAGGGGTGAGGGGTTCGCATGAAAATCTCTCCAAGGATTCCGCACTGCTCACTTCAGCGAAAAAGAAAATGTTCGAGGCCCGGTCCAAGCGCGTTCGCCCGCATCTCGACGACAAAGTGCTTTCGTCGTGGAACGGCCTGATGCTCGGCGCGCTGGCGCGCGCTTACGCAGTGCTGGGTGATGAATCGTATCGCGCGGCGGCGGAAAAGAACCTGGCGTTTATTCAGACGAATCTCTGGACGCCTGCCCTCACCCCGTCCCTCTCCCATCCGATGGGAGAGGGTGGCCGAAGGCCGGGTGAGGGGGATGCCTACGGCACTCTTTACCACCGCTGGCGCGACGGCGAACGGGATTCGGTTCAACTCCTCGATGCCTACGCGTTTTTGCTGGCCGGCGTCTTTTGGCAGGCGGTGCCGGATTCGCCCGACTTGATTCTGCGCGTGAAAGAAGATTACGACGGCGCCGAGCCGTCCGGCAATTCCGTCGCTATTCTAGCGCTGTTGAAACTCGGCGCCATCACCGACCGCAAGGATTTCAAAGTGGCAGCCGAGAAAAGCCTGCGGTTGTTCGCCAACAAACTGCACGAACTCCCGCAGGCTGTTCCCTACCTGCTGCTCGCATCGGATTATTGGCTCGAGGAACCGAAGCGAGCGGTGATTGTCGGCCACCCGAACGCGGCGGACACTCGCGCGCTTATTCACGCCGCGCACTCGGTCTATCAACCGAACAAAGTCGTGCTGGGGAACAGCGGCCCGGTCGAACCGTTCGCGAAGACGTTGCCGACCAAAGACGCGCCGGTGGTTTTTCTTTGCACAGGGACGGCGTGCCAGCCGCCGACCAAAGACGTTGCAAAGATCAGGGAGATGTTGAAATGAGCTGCCTTCCGTTGGCGATTGATATGAACCTTCTATGAACTCGCCCCCTCACCCCTTTGCCTGCCTAAGAACCGGGTGGAGCGAGACTCCGTCGAGCCCTGATCTCCAATGGATAGAAATTAGGGCTCGACGGAGTCTCGCCCCCACCGTTCATGGTCCCAATTGCCTGCGCAAAAGCGAAAGGAGCTACCCATGAATGGATTCGACGGAGCTCATAAGAATGAAGTCTTGCAGTTGATTTATGAAGTGCCACTTCTGGGTGTTGACGAGCTTAGGTTGGAACCAAGCTCCGGACATGGTTGCTTCACCAGTCAGCGTGTTGCTATAGCATGAAATACCGGAGGCTTTTTGTTCTATTCGCGATTTTGGCTGTGACCTTCGGAACACTTCGTGTAGGTGGACAAACGGAGCGCGATAGCAACACCCCGATTTCTGTAACGTCGTCACCGGACTCACTGATTATCATTGGCACCAACGAATGGGTCCCGATTATTTACACGTTCACGAACCACACGGATGGGAACATTCGCATCCGTGACCGTTTGGCCTACTTCCTCTCGTTTGACCGTGATGTCAAGACAGCCAATGGCCCGCTGGCGACGTCGCTCAGGGTTCCGCCCCATTCAATCGCAATGTTTCCAGATAAAGCTTATTTCCCCTCAACGCTGATCCAAGCATTCCAAAAAGCCGATGCCATAAAGTCCGGCAGCTTTCTGTTTGTGCAGACGTTCACGGCGGCGCTAGATTCCACCAGGACCTATTCGGTTGCGGTGCCCGTGCGGGTGGATGTAGTGAGTTATCCGCCCACTGTCGCACATGTGTCCAAGAGTGCTATCCCCACTGAGGTATCGCTCAACAAGGGCGCGGGTCAAGGAGATGCGCTTTATTTGACACTGCGCTTGAACGAGCGCGACGAGTTACTGTTTGTGGTGGATACCGGATCGGCATTTACGATTCTTGACCAATCCGTCGTAACGAAGTTGGGCAACGCAATTGGCGCGACTCTGCTTGAAGACGGGAACGATGGGAAACAGAAACCCTTAGCCTGTTTCAAAGCCCCATCCCTTTATCTGGGAAAGACGCTGTTGCGGACAGCCGATTGGGTAACAGCGTGGGATCTTAGTCTCTTCCGGCAGGTTTCCGGCCGGCCCGTCATGGGGATTCTGGGAATGGACTGTTTGATTCACTACTGTATCCAACTGGACTGTGATGCCGGCAAGCTTCGATTTCTCGATCCGGACCATCCCGGTGACGAAGCATCGGGCAAGGTTTTTCCTTTGACGACACTTGGTGATGGCCGTTGCGCTGTGTCGGAGAACTTGATGGACGTGGAGGGGGTTCGTACATTGATTGACACCGGCTTCGTCGGCACAGGCTCACTCCAGTCCAATTTATTTGCACAGGCAATTAACGATGCAAGGATTCATTCCGACTTTGCCAGATACGCATCCTTTTCAGGCATAGGAGAAAGCCGAGAAGGGCGATTCGCTAGATGCATTTTGGGCGGGCAAACCTATCGGAATCTGATCTTGCACGAAGCTAAGACAACATTCCTGGGGTTGGATTTTCTCGCCCGGCATCGGGTGACACTCAATTTCCCCAAGTTGGAGATGTATCTGAAACGCCGGACGACCGAGCTCGCTGATGACGAAAGCGGCATGAGTGGACTCTCGATCATCAGAAACGGTGAGGCCACGGTCGTAAATTCGGTGGACAGGGATGGTCCTGCAGAACGGGCCGGAGTCAAAGCTGGCGATGTCGTCTTGAAGGTAAATAGTCGTCCGGCGAAAGAGCTCGAACTGTGGGAAATCAGAAAGATGCTCGCAGCTGGCGACGGCAAAGAAGTCCGATTCACTGTTCAACGTGCGAGTAAAACAAAACGATTTACAATTGTGCTTAAACGAAAACTCTGACCTGCCCGATAAATCCGTCCGCCGATGGGCTGAAGGCGAAACCTACGTCGCCACATTGGCGATTCAGATATAATACATCTTCTCCTTGTCCGCGCTTTCGTCGAGCAGTTGCTGAAAGGAGATGTTGTCGGCGGTGTTTTCCAGCGCCTTTTGCAGTTTCTTCCAGGCGCCGCGCAGTTCGGGCGGGCATTGGCCGTCGCCGATGGCGGGCGAATCGAAGACCTGACCGTGCACGGCGCGCAGAACGTCTCCGAACGAAATCTCCGCCGGCGGGCGCGCCAGCAGATAGCCGCCTTCCTTGCCGCGCTGGCTTTTGACGATGCGATTGGCCTTCAGTTCGATGAGAATCTGGACAAGATAATTGGATGGCACCCCTTGCTCCGCCGCCAGTTGCTCCGCGCGCCGCGCGCCGACGTCGGGCCAATGCCGCGCCAGCCCCAACACCGCGCGGGCGGCGTAGTCGCTCTTGACGGACAATTTCACGCGCGAAAGTTAGGCGGCGAAACCAATATAATCAATCGTGCAAAACAGCCGGTAGTGCCTTAATTTCAAATCTAAACTGTAGTTTTCGGCGGTCACAGACCGCTGCTACAACCCTTAATCCTAATCGTAATCTTGCTCGGCTTAGGCTCTTGGAGAATTAGAGTAAGATTACGATTAAGATTGGGAAGAAACCATTCCG
>QHPA01000361.1 GCA_003218935.1 Verrucomicrobiota bacterium | reverse complement strand
GGGGTCACGGCGCCCGGGCCGCTCACCAAGGCGCCGTAGATGTCGTAGGCGCCGAGTGGGTAGGTATTATTTGGTGAACTGCGGCCGTCCTGCCAGGTCACCAGATAATTCCCCGCAGTGAACGCGACATCAGGATTGTATTGAACGCCGGGCGCAAGGTTTACCGCGATTCTGGCCGGAGCACCTACGGTTCCATCTCCAGTAAGCTTCGCAGCGTAAAGGTCGGTGAATTCTTCATGCGGGTCATTCGATTCCTGCCACACCACGAGGAAGTCGTTGCCGTCCGAAGCAATCCTGGGCCGCTCCTGGTACAGCGAGGTCGTGGCGATGGGAACTCCATTCGGGCTGACCACCACGCCGTTGCTGCGAACCAATGTGCCGTAAATTTTCGGATAGCCGAAACCTGACGGCGAGTCGCGGTTGTCCCCCCAGACGACGAAACAGTCCCGTCCATTGGAAGCCAGGCCATAGCGGCCCCCGGCTTCATCGTTTGAATTGCTGATGCGAAACGCTGACGACACCGGTTGGCCGGCGGTCGAGACGCGAATCCCCCAGATGTCAGGGCCGCCCAGGGGACCGTTATCCCGATACGTCATCAGATATTCGCCATTGGCGAAGGCAATGCGCGGCTGCACCTGCCAACCTGCCCCCAACACCAGCGCAATCCCATCGGGGTTGGCCACAATCCCCTCCGATGAAACAACTGAACCGTAAACATCCGCAATCGCGCCGTCCGTGCGTTGCCAATCTTCCCAAGCCACAAAAAAGCCGTGGCCATCCGAGGCGGCCGCCGGGCCCAGGCGGCTGACACGGTTGGTGGTGATCTTGAATCCATTAGCATCGAGCACCGTGCCGGTGGTGCTGACGCGGGCGCCATAAATCTGGTAAAGCTGGTAATCGGTCGTGCTCTCGCGGTCATCCTCCCAGACCACGAGATAGCGCTCGCCGTCGAACGCGACTCGGGGCGAGGTCTGACGACCTGGGTCGGTGCAGATGGGGATTCCAGTCGGATCGAGCACCTCGCCGGTGGCGTTCACCCGCGCGCCGTAGATGTCGTATTCGGTCGAGCTATAGGTCCTTTTGTCCGCCCAAACTACAAAGTAACCGTTTCCATTGGCCACGACGGACGGTTCTTCCTGGTCATCCGTAGCTGGAACAATCGCCGCCCGCGCGGCCGGGACGCAGAACAGTGCGGTCAAGCAGATGAGCCAGCTCGGTGTTTTCATACGCGATGGTCAGTTTGGGTCAAACGGTGGCTGTCTTTCAGATTTTGACTTCATTCAAATGCTGTCAAGGCATGGAGAAGGCTCGATAAAAGCGCTGGATGAAGTTGGTACTCGCAGGATCGCCAAACTCAATGAAAGGACAGACTGGACATGCAGTAGGCGGGAAGACGTTAGTGCTAACTGGGGTCCATGTGAACAGATCGGTTGACGCTTCAACGACGTTGGTCTGTCCCGATCGTCCATCGAAAATAGTGAATCGAAAAATACCGTCCGTTGAAACCGACGGCAGGCTGAGCCGCGGTTTCACTGCGCTGGGCATCAAAACGGCCACCACATTAGTATGTTCGAATTGAGTGAAGAAATCCGCACAACCAGGGCACGGCGTGATGACCATGCCGTCGATCCGCAATACCTCCATGGAGTTGCTGACGCTATAGTTGAAATAGGGCTCACCGGACGACGGACCGGGCGGCGGCATGCGCTCCCCAAATTGAATGTGATCTGCAAAAATCATCCCGTTGGTGAACATGAAAGTGAATCCGCTGCGGGGTCCATCCGGAGCGATGCTAAAAATACTGTGCGTGTCCTGACCCAGAAAGGTCATCCGGGCGACGTTCTGCTCAGGATCAACTGTCAATTCGACAAACCCCAGAGCGGGGTTGGGCAGAGGGTAACTGATTTCCCCGGCTATCCCGCAACACTCCGTGGAGTGGCCCGAAATGATTTGATATAATCCGCTCGTGGGTCCGCCTTGCGCGCGAGAGGAACGAATGGATAGCACAGACAGCGAGAGGACTGCCAACCAGATGACTCGGCAACTCCGCATCACGTCCTCCCATCTGATTGACATTGGCCAAAAATCCCGGCGCCACCTGTTAGGACGGAGCGATCGCCTGAAAACCCTCTACTGTTCGACCGAAGCATTCCCATTTGATTCTTAATCCATTCCATGCCGGCTTACCACATTGAGGAGCGGCCTGGTGCCCTCATCAAGTACAAAAGGAAACCGTCCGAAAGGTTACACACCGACTCGTGAGTTAAATTCGTTTTCCAAGCAAATCGCAGCCTCGTTACTTCGGCTGCTACTGAAATTGGACTGTTCACGGCCGGTCATGGGACCAGGGTTGGGTCATGGCGCCAAATTACTTTTGTCGGCGGGTAAATGGCCCCGCCGCGATAAACGCTGTCGGGGTTCATGTCCACAACCTCTTTACCCGGCAGCGTCATGACGTGTCCGGCAACGAACAGGATGTTGCCCGCGTTTTTGTGACGGCCGGGGAATTGGCTGGCATAAGCCTTGGGCTGTCCGGTGTAGGCAGCCTGGAAAGGACAAATCATTGCTTCGCCCGGAACGCCGCCATCGAGAAACAACGCGGTCTTTTCCGGCACCTGGATTTCGCAGAGCCTGAGGCTCCTGGACTCGCTGCCATCCACCGCACCGGGCGGCCCTTTTTCGTAGTCGAACATGAGCTTCGAATTGATCGCCAACGAAAAATTCGGGTAGGTGGCGGCGACAGGCGAGAAACGGGCTGCCGGACAATGGAACGTGTTTCCTCGTGAGTAGAACTCGTGCTGCGAGGACGGTGTTTGGGAGTATCGGGCCATGGTCGTGACTCCCAGTGTCTCTGCTAGCGCATTGTACCAGACATCACGGTTGACAGGGATGTTGGCCATTTCCCAGGTATTGATGCCATCGACCGCCGATTCGCGAGGCAAGATGTCTTCCTGTTCATCGGCATATAGGTGCGTCGCGTAACCCCATTGTTTGAGGTTGTTCATGCACGCGACCCGTTGAGCTGCCATCTTGCCGTGAGCCACACCGCCGGCCACCAGAGCGGACAGGAGCGCCACGATGGCCGCGACCACGAGCAATTCCAGCAGCGTAAACGCTGAGCGTTTCATAAAATCCCCGCTTCAGTAGGAGTTCGTCGGAGAATTCGACCGGGAGTTATCCCGTACCGAGCCGCCGTCAAACAGTGATTCCGCAGCCAGTTTGCCGCGGGTCTCCGCGAAATCCTCATCGGCGCACGGCGCGAACGCGCTCGGATTATCCGTAAACGGTTGAAGAATTTCAGGGTCCTTCAGATTCGTCAGCGTTTGACGAAATCTGTCGGCGGCATGGGGCGGTAGTCGGCCGCGAGCAACCAATAGATTGCCTGTGTTCTGAAATCGCCGGAGCAAAACAAGCTTTTCTCTGGCGGCGAGCTGCAGGAAACGACGTTCCGTGGCCACGCCGGCGTCGTAGGTTCCGTTCACCACCGCCTCCACGGGCGTCATCTCGCTGAACGGATTCCCCAGCACCGGCCCCTCACGTCGGGCCAGGTCCGAAGGGTGGCTCCGGGAGAGTTCCTCCTGGACATCGACGTAGCGATACTTGTCCAAATCCCAGGCGCGGATGCCGGCTTCCGCCAGGCAGGCTTTTGTCCAAAATGTAAGCGTCGAATCCACTGCACCGAAGAGGAAGGATTTCCCGCGAATATCGGAAACAGTTTCGATAGCGGTCCCTTGGCGGGTGAAGATGACTGCGGCTTCTCCGCGCAGCGCGGCTGGCCCGCGCGTGCGGACGAGTCTTACCAAAGGTTGAACATCCGGGTCCTGCATTTTGGTGCGCACGTACTCGCGGGCGTTCATTTGCATGAAATCCACTTCGCCACGGATCAAATCCAGCACTGCTTGCCCTTGGCTTTTGTACAGCCGCAGATCGACCCGCGTTGGCGTTCGAGCCAGAGCGCTCAGACCGCGCTCGACATGCTCCAACAGGGGCGCGGCGCGCATGGCTCGATCCAAAGGGTTTCCTTCGGCGGCAAACGCAACAGTGAATCGTTCTTCGCCGCCTCGCAAACGTGCGGGTTCCTTGCCTGCCATGGCTGAAAGGGTCTCGGATTTGATTGTGAAAAAGGGGCTCGGCGAGGTCCAAATCTCCTGAAGCTGCCGCGCCGTCTCGGTGCGAAGGATAGCCAGGGCGATGGACTTCCGCGCTTTCTCTTCGCGGGTCTTTGCCAGGAGGATGAGCGTGAGGGCCATCCCCATCAGCAACCCCGCAATCAAGCTCGCCACCGCCGGATTCCGAGCGGTCCAACGCTGCAGGCGAAGAAGAGGGCCGGCCACCGTTCAAGGTCCTCGGCGAATTCCAATGCGGTACCGTAACGCCGTTCGGGATCCTTCTCGAGGCACTTCAGGCAGATCGTGGCCAGATCGCGATCCAGCAGCTCATTGAACATGCCCGGATGCGTCGGTTCCTGTTCCATCACTCGACGCAGAATTTCGATCGGCCTCTTCCCGTCGAACACGGGACGACCTGTCAACAACTCGTAGAGAATGGCGCCGAGACTATAGACATCCGCCGTCCGGGAAACGGCTTTCCCGGCCGCCTGTTCGGGCGCCATGTAACTTGGCGTCCCCAATAATTCGGTCGTTTGGGTCAATGCCGTTTCTTCGTCCAACAGTTTCGCAATGCCGAAATCTGTTACGTGCGGATTCTCATCCCGGTCCAATAGAATGTTGCTCGGCTTCAGATCGCGGTGCAGCACGCCTCGTTCATGCGCGTAATCAATCGCCCTGGCCACAACCGCCAGGAGCCGGGCGATCTTGAGTTGCCGGCGACTTTCCTTGGGCGCCCGCTCTCTTTGAGTCGGGTCGTAACCGACGGACGAGGCAAATTCGCGAAGTTTCTGAGCGAGACTCGCCCCTTCGACCAGCCTCATGACCAAAAACGGATCGGCCCCGTGCTCGCCGACCTCGTAGATCGCCACAATGTTCGGATGCTCCAGTTTGGCCGCGGCTTCTGCCTCTCGACGAAAACGCGCCAACGCTGCCGGAGAAGCCAACTCGCCCAGGCCAATCATTTTGAGGGCCACGACCCGGTCCAGGGAGAGTTGGCGGGCGCGATAGACAACCCCCATTCCTCCGCGTCCGATTCGTTCCAGGATTTCGTAATCCACTAACCCCAACCTCCTCTCGCCGTCGGAACCTGCGTCCCAAAGCGCGCCGTCGGCACTATCCTCAGTCCCGCGCCAGAACCCGAGGTTCAACAAACACCGGGGACACTGGTGAAAAGAGACGTCGCGCTCGATTTCGTTGCCGCAGGACGAACATTTCATTTTTTCGGTCATGGCGCAATGCGAACTCACGCGTTCATGATGGGTACAACAAGAACTCACTCCCGCGGTTACAGACGGCCGCAATCGACCACGCCGTATGTGTTTGGCGGCCGCGATCAAGTCAGCGCCGCAAACAACTGCCGGATTTCGTCATCGATCTCTTCCGGACTGTCCACCGTCCTTGCGATCTGCGCCCGCACCAATTCGCCAAAACGCCGGCGCAAGCGATGGACCGTTACTTTCACGGCTCCCTCGCTCATGTTCAGTTGGGCCGCGATTTCCTGATAAGATTTTTCCGCAGCATCTCCAGTGAGATAATCCTTCAGTTTCTCAAACCGCTCGCGTTTTCGCGAAGCCACGCATTCGTTGCGAAGCTGGTTCATGACCCGCTCCAGAAGCATCAGCGCCCAACGGCGATTGAAAATCCGTTCCGGTGTCATCTGCTCACAGGGTTCGAGTAACTCCCGGTCCTCGGGCTTTAGATGATCCCAGGAAATCAACATTTGCCCGCCGCCGCGCTTCAAGGTGCGCGCCTTGTCCCATTCGTTATCCAGGAAGTGCTTCAGGGAAACGAGCAGGAACGAGCGGAAACGGCCTTTGGATGGCGCGACGCCTCCCAAAGCGCGGTTTTCCAGAAGATGAGCGAAGAATGCCTGGGTCAGGTCCTGCGCTTCGTGAATCGCGTGGCCGCGCCGGCGAATATACCAGTATAGCGGAGGCCAATAAATCTGGCAGAGCCGTACCAGGGCCCCGTCCGCTCCCTGGCCCGCTTTCAACACGATGCTCCAATGTGTCGTTCCAAATCGTCCGGCTTGACTCCCGGAGGTCTCGGATTGGTAGGACGACGAGAGCACAGGTTTTGCAAAGAGTGAATGCTCCACGCTAATGCTAAATTCGTGCCAGGTACGAGCCAATCTTCGCAGACGCATTGGGCGCATCTGGCACTGCCCCTACTCGTAGCGTCAGGCGTCCCGCCTGACGAAGAGGGTGGCATCCTGCCGTACGGAAGGAAAGCGTGGACGATTCTGCGAGTGGTGGGGGTTTCAGCGACTTCTGTGTCGAACCATTTTGTCCGCCGGGCAGGATGCCCGGCTTTACGGCAGGCCGGAGGCCAGCCGCTACGGGGCACTGCGCCCGGACGAATTCTTTCACAGTTTGACAAAAACAGGGCGGGACGCCGCAATGATTTTGGGGGCAGTAACCCAGTCAAATTCGCCGCCTGGGTGCGCTTCCCCGTCGGCGCGTGTGAAAGATACGCATGTTTACTCCGGCCCAGGAGCACCGAGCTCGACCAACGACGCTGCGCACGAGCGTGCGAAACGAAGGCAGGCCTGCCATTTCCAGGCGTCCTCTCGCTGCGGACGTTGAAGCGGGCTAAAGCCCGCGCTTACTCATTTCCGCGAGCCTCGATAGATCAAGGTGATTCGGGATCAGGGGAGTGAATTCTCCTGTGCTGACAGCCGTCTGGAAACTCTGTATGGTTCACACCCGTAACCACGTCCCTCGGAGTCGTCCTTTTGGGATGCGCACTTTTGCGCCGGACTTGTGATTGCACTTTGCTTGAAACGCCATCGGTCAATTCTCCTCGTGCTGGTTGGCGTCGGTGTCTGGTGCATGGCCGGGCGATGCATCGCCGCACCGCTTCGCGCTGAAACGCGAAAGCCCACCGGACACGCCCCGCCCCGTAAAGCGATGGAGATTCTGAAGGCGGAGTGCTTTGCGTGCCACAACGAGGAGAAGAAAAAGGGCGGCCTGATCCTCACTTCGCGCGAGGCGTTGCTCAAGGGCAACGACGAGGGGGCGGTGGTCGTCCCTGGCAAACCGGACTCCAGTCGGCTTCCGCGGGCCCTTTTGACTGGCGCCGATCCGCACATGCCGCCAAAGAAGCAGCTCACCGACGCGCAGATCAAGGCCATCCGCGACTGGATCAAGGGCGGACTCGTCTGGGACGCGCAGGCGTTGGCAGATGATGAGACCAATGTCGCACCTGTGGAACTCGCGGCTCTGCCGGCGTCCTATCAGCCGGTCATGGCGCTTGCGCTGTCGCCTGATGCCAAACGGCTGGCGGTTGGCCGAGGCGGATCAATCGTCGTTCATGACGCCTCGCAAACGAATTTTCCTGTGCTCGCGCAACTGGAGGCGCATCGTGACGCGGTGCAGGCGCTGGCCTGGAGCCCGGACGGACGCTGGCTGGCGTCGGGCGCTTTCCGGCGGCTCGTGCTGTGGGACACGGAGTCGTTCAAATTGGAGCGCCAATGGACCAACGGGTTGGCGGGACGGATTACCGCGATCAGATTCGCGCCCGATGGCAAGGTACTGGCGTTAGCCGATGGCGTCACGGGACAGAGCGGCTACCTTCGGCTGATCGACACCCACGAAAACAAAATCACTGCGTCGTGGCGCGCGCATGGCGACACGATCTTTGACCTGGATTTCAGCCGCGACGGGACGCAACTCGTGACGGCCGGCGGTGACAAATTGATCAAGGTGTGGGAACTCGCTTCGAGGAAGGAACTGGCCAGACTCGAGGGTCACACGGCACAGGTGCTGGGCGTCGCGTTCAACACCAACGCCACGCAGGTCGTCAGCGGTGGCGCGGACAAGGAGATAAAAGTCTGGGACGTCAAGACCCGCGAGAAAATCATCAGCCTCGGCAGTCACTCAGCCCGCGTGACGACCGTCGCGTGGCCGGGCGACGGAAAGGTTATCTTCGCGGCCACCGATGCCGGCGACGTGTTCTCCTACTCCAATCTCAAAGCGCACACCGGAGAGCAAAGTTCAAGCGGTGGCGATGAGAAAAAGATCGGAGACGCGAATGAGACGGTGTTGTCCCTGGCGACGGCGCCGGACACCAGGACAATCTTCGCGGGCAGCCACGATGGCGTCGTCCACGTCTGGAACAGCGCGCGGAAGTTGTTGGCGAAATTGGTGCCGGCGACGAATGCGGATGCGCTCAGCGGTGTGTCAGTGGATGAGGTCGGTGCAGCGAAATCGGCAAAGCTGACTTCTTCAAATCCGAAATCCGAAATCCAAAATCCGAAATCGACCAGAGCGTCCTACTCCGAAAATGGGATTGGGAGGAAACGCTCGCCCTCACCCCGGCCCTCTCCCCCAGGAGAGGGGGAAGCACGCAAAGTTCCCGGAATTTCCACGCCCTTTAGTGTGGAATTGCTTCATGGCAACTTACGTCGGCTGTCACAAATTGGCAGCGTCCACTCGCTCAGTGCGCAGCCGAACGAGCTTCGCCTCACCGCGGATGCGCCGCGTCACGGCGTGCTGATCACTGCGCGCACGGCGGATGGCTTTGAGGTGGACGTCACGGATCGCGTCAGGTTCTCGACGAGCCGTCGCGCGCCGTTCGAGTTGGTCGAGCACAGCGATGTGCGCGCGCTGCGGCCCGGCGAAGGAACGCTGATCGCGTCGTTCGGACGCCAGCGCGTCGAGATTCCCATACGAATTGAGGCGAGCCCAAGCGGCGATTCAGATTCGTCATCCGTCTTCGAACCATCCCCGGTCAGCTTCATCCGTGACGTGCTTCCCGCCTTGAGCAAAGCCGGGTGCAACGCCGGATCGTGTCACGCAAAAGCCGAGGGACAGAATGGGTTCAAACTGTCTGTGTTCTCCTACGATCCCAGGTCCGACTACGCGCATATCGTCAAAGACGCGCGCGGACGACGGGTGTTTCCCGCTGCGCCGGACGAAAGCCTCATCATCAAGAAGCCCACGACGGCCATCCCGCACGAAGGCGGCCTCCGCTTCGAGCGCGGTTCCGAAACGCATCAACTCCTCGTCCGTTGGCTGCGCGAAGGCATGGCTTACAGCGTCACGAATGAGCCTGCGCTACAGCGCCTCGTCGTCTTTCCGAAGGAGCGCCGCTACCACAAGGGCGCTGTGCAACGTTTGTTGGTGGAGGCGCATTACTCCGACGGCAGTATTCGCGACGTGACCCGCCTCGCGGCCTTCGCCTCCAACGACAAAGAGATCACCGCGGTGGACGAGCATGGAATCGTCGCCATCGGCGCACTGACCGGACAAGGCGTGGTGGTCGCGCGTTACGCGGGCCTTGTGGCGGATGCGCACATCCTGGTTCCCGCCGACCGGCTTCTGCCCGAGGCGCAATACGCCGCTCTGCCGCGCAACAACTTCATCGACAACCTGGCCTACGCCCAGTTCCAGCGGCTCGGACTTCTACCCTCGGAACTGTGCACCGATACCGAATTTCTGCGTCGCGCCTCCCTGGACGCAATCGGTGTGCTGCCGACCGCAAAGGAAGTGCGGGAGTTCCTGGAGACGGCAACTTCGGTCTATGCTGGTGAGAAAGCGGGAGAGTGGGAAAGTGAGAATGTCAGCGGTTCTCACTCGCTCACTTTCTCACCTGCTCACCTGCCCGGCGAAGATCGACTCGCTGCCCGCCGCCAAGCCCTCCGCTCTGCGTTGGTCGACAAAATTCTCGCCCGCCCGGAATACGCCGACTATTGGGCCAACAAGTGGGGCGACCTGCTCCGTCCGAATCCCGACCGTGTGGGCGTAAAAAGCGTGTTCACGCTTGACCAGTGGCTGCGCGACAGTTTCCGGCTGA